>CAZEBL010000283.1:0-3570 GCA_964510325.1 uncultured Melioribacter sp.
ATATTTTGCACTTAATCCGCTAACCGGTTTCGATCAGTTTAATCAAACATTTAACTTTCAGATATGGCAAATAATTACTTATCAATTTATGCATGCGGATTTTATGCATATCCTTTTCAACATGTTCATGCTCTGGATGTTTGGAATAGAAATAGAACATATAATGGGAAGCAGAAAATTTTTGATTTATTATCTCCTTTGCGGAATTGGTGCCGGTCTTTTACATGTTCTATTTTCTCCGGTTTTATCTGATACACTCGCTTATACAATAGGTGCTTCGGGTGCAGTATTCGGTGTTATGATTGCCTTTGCTATGTTTTTCCCGGATCGATATATTTTTATCTATTTCCTTATTCCAATTAAAGCAAAGTATCTTATTGCTATTTTGGTCGTTTTTGAATTTTTATCTGTAAATGAACCTTCCGTGGTAGCACACTTAGCCCATATCGGTGGTGCTCTTACAGGATTTATTTTCCTGTTACTGGATAAAAGAAATAATTTTAGTTTTAACTCATTCCTAAATACTTTTAAGAAATCAAAATCGTCTGATTCTTACGGAGGGTTTCGAAATACAAGGTTTTCAAGACCAAGGAATGATGATGAAATTGAAGATGCAAAATATTACGACATTAATAATTCTAAAAAGGATGAGATTGTTGTAACCCAGGAGGAAATTGACCGTATTCTAGATAAAATTAGTCAAAGTGGATATCAAAATTTAACCGAACGTGAAAAGAAGATTTTATTTGAAGCCAGCAAGAAAAAGTAAATCTGTAATTTTATTTTTTTTTCTGTCGGCATTTTTTGCCTGTTCACAGAAAATAATAAATGAAGAAACTGCAATTATAGTTTACGTTGAGAATATAATTGTCGAAGAAAAATATTCGAGTGCTCCTGATTCAATAATATTTTATAAGAAAAAAGTCTTTACAAAATACAATACCACAGAAGAGGGTTTTAAAGATTTTATGCAGAGTCTGGGGAATAATACTGAAAGGTGGAACAGTTTCTTCAGGAAAGCAGATGCATACCTTATTGAATTAAAAACAAACCGGGTTATCGATTAATTTTCCTTCTCGCAAGCGCAATCCTTAATAACGAATAGCTGATTCTATTATTTAATGTCTCCTTCAATTTTCTGATATCGGTTATTCCTTCATCAATTTTCAAATCAATTTCTAATAATTGGTTTTTATCAAAAAGGTAATCAACCTCTAAATCGGGAATTGCGGCGAGTAAGGTTTCTATCTGTAAAGATAATAATGTGTCTGAGAGATTGGTTAATTTAGAAATATCTGCAAGTGAATATTTCTTCTTAATCAGTTCTAAAGTAGGCAGGATATTTTCCGGTATTTTCTTCCTCCTGATCATTTCTTTAAGAGAGGAATCGGATTGGCTTTCTTTAATTGCCGCTAAAACCTGTTCTCCAATTTTGTTAAACATTCTCTGGTTAAATCCGTCAACTTCCAGTAACTCCGATATTGAAGCCGGTCTTTTTTTTACTATCCTTAGTAAAATCTCATCTGTGCAGACTAATTGAGCTGGCTGATTATATTTTGAAGATGCTTCTTTTCTAATTTGCCTTAACATATTAAATAACTGAAGCTCATTCTCAAAGTCTATGTTGGATTTACATGGAATATCATTTCCAATAGACTCTATAACGCTTAACTCAATTAAACCTTTTTGGTAAAATATTTTTTTCTCTTCTTTTAGTTTTTTAATAGCGTTATCAATCTCTTTCTTAGAAAAGTGTTTGCATGATCCGAAAGAAGTAAGGTGGCTGTAATCTGTTGATTTACCGGATAAAATACTAACCAGTGTAATCTTTGAATGAGAGGTATTAGATTCTTTCAATAATTCTATTATGTTCTGTTCAATAAATTCTGATTGATTACCGTGAATGTAATTACCGGTACAGATATCACATTTACCACATTTATAATCATTATCCGTTTGCCCGAAGTAATTAAGGATATAATTAAATCTGCATTTGTTTGTATCAATAAATTGAATCATCAAATCGAGTTTTTTACGACTGTTCTCCACAATACTTTTTGTCTTATCGTAATTTAGTTTTAGGTCCTCAATTCTAATTCTGGTTCCAATTAATTTGACAGCTGGAAATATAGAAGGACTCTCATACTTAATTATACCAGATAAACTTAATGCGGTTAAAATTTCGATAATACTCTCGATACTTTCATCCAGTAGATTAGAGAGACGCGGTAAATCTAAAAAAGTGCGCGAAGTAAAAAATGTACTTCCGTATTCGCGAGTTAATATAAGAAGCAGATCCTTGGCATCGTTATTCTCAAGCTTCTTAATATAGTTAAGTAAATATTTTGGTTCGAATAGTGATTGAACACTATATTTCTTATTATCAACCGACTGTAACAAATAACCGGAATCAGAAAGAATTTTGATAGATGAATCCATTAGGCCTTTTGTAACACCTTTTGATTCAAGAAAAGAACTCAAATTGTTGTCGAGTGGAATCTCTTTAGCAAAACTATTTCCCAATGCAATTGATGAATAATCGCAAATAGCATTATAAACAATTTCAATTTGCTCCCTTGCCGGAAAGGAATTTTTAATAAAATATTCCTGAATCATTTTATCGTTGTCATCATATAGGAGATATACATTAGAGTCGAAGCCGTCGCGTCCGGCTCGTCCAATCTCCTGATAATAGTTCTCTATGTTAGCTGGTAATTGATAATGTATAAGAGTTCTAATATCACTTTTATCAATTCCCATTCCGAAAGCATTTGTTGCAACAATTAATTTTACACGGTTCTTTTGAAAATCATCCTGAATAATTTTCCTCAGTTCGGATGCAATCCCGGCATGATAATAAATTGCTTCGATTCCCCTTAATCTAAGAAATTCAGTTACTTCCTCTGAAGCTTTTCTTGTTGCTGTATAAATTATACCCGGTAATTGATTCTGTTTAATTAAGTCGTAAACCTTTTCTTTTTTATTCTTAGTCTTAATTACATTCAAACTTAGGTTCTCTCTTTCAAATCCTTTAACAAACATTTCAGGATCATTCATTCCAAGTTGAGAAATAATGTCATCCCTTACATCTAAAGTAGCAGTTGCTGTAAAAGCAGAGATTGATTTGAAACCAATAAAATCTGCAAAGGATTTTATTTTTCTGTAACTCGGTCTAAAACTATGACCCCATTCGCTAATGCAATGAGCTTCATCTACAAAAAGATAAGCCGGTTTTAAGTTTTTAATTGACTCGCAGAATTGAATATTGTTTAATTTTTCGGGAGAGACGTATAGGAGTTTTAATTTACCATTTGCTATTTCACCTAAAATATTACCTGTCTCTCGGTAGTCTAAAGAACTGTTAATAAATGCTGCAACTTTTTGATTTGCGTTAATAGAATCAACCTGATCTTTCATTAATGCAATTAACGGTGATATAACAATACTGAATGAATTGGAGATTAGAGCCGGAATCTGGTAACAAATCGATTTACCGCCCCCTGTTGGTAAAACTGCTAATACGTTTTTACCGCCGATAATGGAAGTAATAATTTCTTCCTGCCCCGGTCG
>CAZEBL010000284.1:0-3566 GCA_964510325.1 uncultured Melioribacter sp.
CAGGTACTTCAACACTTTTACTTTTATTAGTAATAGAAATCTCACTAAGTTCAATTATAGAGGACCAGGTTGCTGCGTCATAAACATCCTGATCGAGGGGTAATCCGTTTCTAAGGCAATATATTAGTCTCCAGTCCATAATAAAATCCATTCCGCCATGTCCGCCGACTTCACGTGCTTTCTCGCCAATTTTCTTAGCAAGCGGATGTTCATATTTTGCCATTAGCGATTTATAATCATCATCTTTCAGCCATGAATGTGCATCAGGTTCTAATGCAATCTTCTGTTGAGGCCATTTCATTGCAATTCCTTTTGTTCCGCTTAAAATGTGAATTCTACTGTAAGGACGCGGACTTGTAGTATCATGCTGAATCATAATCGTTTTACCTTTATTCGTCCTTACCAGTGTGGTGTTCATGTCTCCTAATTTGTAAGTCTGTTTTGCCTCAGGAGAATTTTCTCCGAATATTTCCTTTGCGTAAAGGGACATTCCAAATTGGTTGGTTGACATTGATGTTAAGTAATCGAACTTATCACCCCGGTTAATATTCATTATTTGTGCTACAGGTCCTAAACCATGAGTAGGATAAAGATTACCGGTATGCTTCTCACTGTATTTCAATCTCCACATTCCCTGATAACCTTTTTCTTTATCAAACTTAAGCCAGCGTAAATCATGAATGTATGCACACTCAGCGTGAACAATTTCACCAAGCAGTCCCTGTCGTTCCATGTTAAGTGTTGCGAGTTCAAAAAAGTCGTAGCAGCAATTTTCCAGCATCATGCAATGCCTTCTTGTAGATTCAGCAGTATTAACTAATTCCCAGCAATCTATAACCGTCATTGCTGCCGGGACTTCAATAGCTGCATGCTTACCGTGTTTCATGGCATACACTGCATTTGGCACGTGTAAATTCCAAGGTGTGCAAGAATAGATAAGGTCGATATCATCACGTTCACACATTTTTCTCCATGCATCTTCGCTACCGTAATATTCCAATGCTTCCGGTCTTCCTTCTTTCTTAACCATTTCCTGAACAGACTTAACTCGTTCTGGAATTAAATCGCACAATGCTTTTATTTCAACGCCTTCAATTTTCATCATTCTACTTACAGCATCAGGACCGCGCATACCTAATCCAATAAAACCAATTCTAACTTTATCAAGCGGTTCACAAGCAAGACCAACAACATTTCTGGTTTTTTTATTCTGCTCAAATATTGAGTCAATTAATTCAATCTTACCATCCTTATTTTCTGCAAAAGATGGAAATGACGATAAACCGATTGCTGCTCCTGATGCAAGGGCAGTTTTAATAAATTTTCTACGTGAGCTCTTCATTTTCTTCCTCTATTTATTTTTAGTTAGAAGTCCATCTTTCATTTCAAATAGATTGTCTGCAATTTTTACCAACTCAGTATTATGCGTTACAACTAAAAATGTAAGTTTCAGATTTGTATTTAGATCTCTAAAAAGCTCGTGAATTTTTGAGCTGCTGAATGAATCTAGATTACCGGTTGGTTCATCGGCAAATATAATTGATGGCTTATTAGCAAGAGCTCGTGCAACCGCAACTCTCTGCTGCTCTCCACCGGAAATTTCTGAAGGTTTGTGATGAGATCTGTCACTTAATCCAACCAATTCAAGAAGGTTTTGCGCTTCTTTTTTAGATTGAGTGAGTGATTTTCCGTTAATCATCATTGGTATTGCAACGTTTTCAAGTGCATCAAATTCAGGTAATAGATGGTGGAATTGAAAAACAAATCCGATATTCTGATTTCTGAATCTCGATAGTTTTTCATCGCTAAGCTTAAACAGATCTGTTCCTTTTATTTTTACTTCACCAGAATCAGGGTAATCTAATCCGCTGAGAATATGCAACAATGTACTTTTACCGGCACCCGATGCACCAACAATCATTGTAATTTTACCGGCTTCCAATTCAAATGAAACCCCTTTTATGATATCGAGTTTCTGATTGTTTAAGCGTAGGAACGATTTGTAAATTTCTTTTGCTTCTAATATCATTGAGTTCATTTCTACTCGTATTTAATTGATTCAATAATAACTGCATTAGCCGCTCTTTTAGCAGGATATAATGATGCAATAAACGAAAGGAACAATGCCATTGACCCTACAGCAATTAGATCCGAAATCCTGATCTGGACAGGTAATGAATTTATAATATATTTTGTCGGATCAAGCGGATAAAAATTGTATTCAATTTGCAAGTAACAGACCAATAAGCCAATCACTATTCCCAGAACGGTTCCTATAATGCCAACAAGAATTCCTTCCAGCATAAAAATTTTTAAGATCGATTTTCTACTCAGTCCCATCGATCTCATAACGCCTATATCTTTCTTCTTCTCAAGAACTGTCATAGTTAATGATGCAAAAATGTTAAATGTTGCAACTGCGATTATAAGACAAAGTAAAATGTAAGCTGTCCATCTCTCGATAAGCATTACACTGAAGAGGTCTTTATGCAGATCATACCAGGTTCTAACTGTAAAATATTCAGATGAAATTTTTGATTGTAATTCACTTTTAACTTCATCCGAGTAATTAATATTTTTTAACCGCAGCTCAAATCCGGTAATTTTATTTTGTAAACCGAATAGTCTTTGTCCTGAAACTAAGGATGTAAATGAGTAAGCCACATCGTAATCTCTATTATTTGATTCAAATATTCCCGAGATGACAAATTTCTGTGTCTTTGGTATGGAAAGGGAAGTAATGGTTTTTTCAATATTATAAGCAGAGGTAACAAAAATTGTATCTCCGACGCGTGCAGATAGTTTTAATGCAAGTGGAAGTCCAAGAATTATTTTATTTGTTCTGCCGTCATTTCTTAGATCAAATTTTCCGCTAATTATTTTAGAAGCAACGCCCCAGTTGCTGTTTTCATTTTTATTGGAAATACCTTTCAATGTTACTATCTCAAAAGTCTCTCTATTTGTTAAAACAACCTTTCCTTCTAGAAAGGAATAATATTCATCTACATTCGTAATATTTTTAAGATTTTTTTCTACCGATTCGGTTTTCTCAAATCCCTTTTCATCAGTAACCGAAACTACAACATGCGGATCGAAACTGACCAAGATTGAAGTAACGAGCGACCCGAAGCCATTGAAAACAGATAGTACAATGATAAGAGCCGCAACACCAATAGTTATTCCCGCTGTTGATAAAAATGAAATTATCGTTATAAAATTCAACTTATGCTTCGATATTATATATCTTTTTGCTATGAAATATTCTAACATATTAATCGAACCTGATTGCTGAAATCGGTTTTATTTTTGAAGCAACTACTGCCGGTATTAGTGATGCAAGTAGGGAAATAATAATCGTAACAAAAGTTACTATTAAATAATTATTCAGTTCTATTGCAACTGGAACGCTTGTAACGAAATAGACATTTGAAGGCAATGAGATAATATTAAATTTATCCTGAAGTATGCTTAGAGTATAAGCTAAAAGATTGCCGGTAACTACTCCTATTATAGACAGATATAATCCATGGTAAATAAATAGTTTAATAATATTTTTACGCTTCATA
>CAZEBL010000285.1:0-3564 GCA_964510325.1 uncultured Melioribacter sp.
CCGTCACAAAAATTCTATTTCAAAAGAGAGAGTGTTATTTCAGCAATTCAATAAATCTTATGTTGAAATTTAGAACAAATATATATTATATTGAATCGGTTCAAAAAATATTTGAACATTTTTACTGTTTAATCTGTTTTTAAAATACAAAACTGATTATTAAGAGGAAAATACAATGGAATATTTGAAGGAGCTTTTTCATATAAATGAAAAGGTTGTGATATTAACGGGAGGAGCCGGAATATTGGCCGGGGAAATGGCAATTGGTTTTATAAAAGCCGGCGCTAAGGTTGTTCTTCTTGATATCAACCAGGAAAATCTTGATAGAAGACTTAATAAATTATCTGAACTGAGCAGCGATGTAATTGGTTTTCAGTGTAATGTACTTGACGAAGTAAAATTAAAAAGCGTTCATAAGACCATTCTTGAAAAATATAACCGAATTGATATTCTTGTAAATGCTGCCGGTGGAAATATGCAAGGCGCAACAGTTGGAATCGGCCAATCTATTTTTGATATTGAAATGGAGGAACTGAAAAAAGTAACCGAACTAAATTTGAACGGAACGGTTTTACCGACTTTAATATTTGGAAAGACCATGGCAGATCAGAAAAGCGGATCGATTATTAATATCTCTTCGATGGCATCTTACCGTGCCATTACACGAGTTGCCGGATATTCTGCTGCAAAAGCTGCTGTAGAAAATTTTACTAAGTGGATGGCGGTTGAAATGGCTCTCAAATTCGGCAGTGGAATTCGTGTTAATGCTATTGCACCCGGATTTTTATTAACAGAACAAAACAGAACATTATTAACTAATCCGGACGGTTCATTAAACGAGCGCGGTAAAACAATTATTAATATGACTCCATTTAAAAGATTTGGTGAACCGGAAGAGTTAATCGGAACGGTTCTATGGTTGGCAAGTGATGCTTCCAAATTTGTTTCCGGTGCTATAATTCCAATTGATGGCGGTTTTAGTGTTTTCAGCGGTGTCTAATCTTTAATAAAGATTAATTAAAAATTTATAAACATTCTTTGTATTTAACATAAGGAATTAAAATTGGGTTTTGAACATACATGGAGATGGTTCGGTCCAAAAGATCCCATTTCACTAAAAGAAATAAAACAGACCGGTGCAACCGGAATTGTTACAGCTCTTCACCATATTAAAACTGGTGATGTTTGGCCTGTTGATGAAATATTAAAAAGAAAAAAAATGATTGAAGATGAGGGACTTACCTGGTCTGTTGTTGAAAGCGTCCCTGTTCACGAAAACATTAAAAAGAGAAAAGATAACTTCCAAATATTAATTGAGAATTATAAAAGTACAATCAGAAACATTGGTGCGTGCGGTATAAATGTCATTTGTTATAATTTTATGCCTGTTCTCGATTGGTCCAGAACAGATTTGAATGTAATCTTTAGAGATGGTTCTATAACTACAAAATTCGAATCAATTCCGTTTGCTGCATTTGACCTCTTTATATTGAAAAGAAAAAATGCCGAAAAGGATTACTCGCAAGAAAAATATGAAGCAGCAAAAAGTTACTTCGATAAATTAGATAGCGATGAAAAACAAAAGTTAATTGATACTGTTCTGCTTGGTTTACCCGGCTCACTGGAAGCTTATACACTTGACGAGTTTAAAGATGCATTGAGTGAATATGACCAAATAGATGATAAAGCATTAAGAAATAATTTGTATCTCTTCATAAAAGAAATAATTCCTGTTGCAGAAGAGTCAGGAGTATTTATGGCAATTCATCCCGATGACCCTCCATTTTCATTACTCGGTTTACCACGTGTTGTTAGTAATATGAATGATATAGAGCAAATTCTAAGTACAGTTGAATCGAATAACAATGGTATTACTATGTGTACGGGTTCATTTGGTGCCGGATATTTTAATGATTGTGTTGAAATAGCAGAGAGATTTTCAAACAGAATTAATTTTGTCCACCTTCGAAATGTTATTCGTAATGAAAATGGAGACTTTCTGGAAGAGAATCATCTTGAAGGTGACGTAGATATGTATGGAGTTATTAAGGCATTATTGGTTGAACAGAAAAGAAGAATGGAATCCCGTAGAGATGATTATAGAATGCCGATGCGTCCGGATCATGGACATTTAATGATTCCTGATTTAAACCGCGAGGGAATCTATCCCGGATATTCGCTATTCGGAAGAATGAGAGGTTTGGCAGAATTACGAGGACTCGAATTAGGTATTACACGCTCACTTAAGTTATAAATTTATTTAAGCAGAATTGTGCAAGGAAATTAATTTACTATCATAGATGGAGTATTATGAACAATTCTATAATTAATGGCGACTCAAACCAATCTTTAAAAGTTGGAAACTTCCGGTGGACAATAGTAGCACTTCTCTTCTTTGCAACAACAATTAATTACATCGATCGTCAGGTAATTGGAATTCTTGCACCAGTCCTTCAAAAAGAAATTGGCTGGAATGATATTGAGTACGGTTACATAGTAACTGCATTTACAGCAGCTTATGCAATTGGTCTTGTATTAATGGGAAAATTTATCGATGCAATAGGTACGAAGATCGGTTATGCATTTGCATTAACTGCATGGAGCTTTGCTGCAATAGCACATTCATTTGCAAAAACAGTATTCGGATTTGGGGCTGCAAGATTTGCACTTGGCTTATTCGAAGCAGGTAACTTTCCCGCTGCAGTTAAAACAGTTGCAGAATGGTTTCCTAAAAAGGAGAGAGCATTAGCAACAGGTATCTTTAATGCCGGATCTAATGTTGGCGCAATTGTAGCTCCTCTTGTTGTACCATGGATAACTTTGACATGGGGATGGTATGAAGCATTTGTTATTACCGGTGCAATCGGTTTAATCTGGCTTTTTTTCTGGTTCTGGCTTTATGAAAAACCGACCCTGCATAAACGTCTTAAAAAAGAAGAACTAAATTATATTCAGCAAGATCCTCCCGATACTCAAGTAAAAATACCATGGAGACAATTACTTAAATACAGAGAAACGTGGGCTTTTGCATTGGGAAAATTTTTAACTGATCCGGCCTGGTGGTTTTACCTTTACTGGATACCAAGCTTCTTAAATAAAAATTATGGTATTACATTAGATAAGATTGGACTCCCATTAATAATAATTTATATCATGGCTGATATAGGAAGTATTAGCGGCGGGTGGCTCTCTTCATTCTTTATTAAGCGCGGCTGGTCTGTTAACAAGGGGAGAAAAACTACAATGCTTATTTGTGCATTATTAGTAACACCAATAATTTTTGCTTCCAGTGCCGGTAGTGTATGGATTGCAGTTGCTTTATTAAGTCTTGCTACTGCCGCTCACCAGGGTTGGTCTGCAAATTTGTTTACAACTGTATCGGATGTATTCCCAAGAAAAGTTGTTGGCTCGGTTGTTGGACTTGGAGGAATGTTTGGAGCAATTGGTGGAATGCTGGTTGCAACAGCAACAGGTTTTATTTTACAACTAACTAAAAGTTATTTTATTCCTTTCATTGTTGCCGGATGCTTATATCTCACAGCTCTCTTTATTATTAACATACTA
>CAZEBL010000286.1:0-3548 GCA_964510325.1 uncultured Melioribacter sp.
ACTCTTCCGTTCTCTTAATGGCGGTATTTCAACTTTATTAAAACTTCCACCTATTCGTCTATACAAATCTTTTCTAAATGTACCTTCTTTAACTTTTTGCTCGAGATTGATATGACTTGCAAATAGGAATCGAACATCAACCTGAATGCTTCTTGATTTTCCGGTCGCTGGATGAAAATCCAAGCCATCAACAGCTCTTAATATCTGTGCTTGTGTTTCAAATGGCAACACATCAACATCATCAATCAGAAGAGTACCACCATTACATTCTTCAATAATTCCCTTTTGACCATTTTTATCAATTCCGGAAATTCCATGTCCGGAACCATATCCAAATAGTTTTCCCAAAATTATCATTGGATCAGCTGCCGAAAACTCTGATGCAGCAAATACTTCATATTTTTTATTTGCACGGGGACTTAATTTATGAATTACATAACCAAGTGCAGACTTTCCGACTCCTGTTTCGCCATATATCCAGGTCGGTATATTCATCTGACTGACCGGAATAACAATTCGAAGAACTTTAAGAATTTTGGGATCAACTCCAATTATAAATTCTTTTCGAATTTCCTTAAGAATGGGATATTCTTCTTCATACATCCTTATTCGTTCATCTAAGATTTTATCAGGTTCCTTTTCATACTCCTGTTTTAAGTATTGAGATAGTTCTTTTTTTGTTTCACTTAATTTTAAGTTGACTGCTTCCAGATCAGCGACATACCTGCTAATCTTTCTATCTTTTTCATTTAATTCATTAGCAAGTTTAATAACCCCTTTAGACAAATTTTTTATTTCATCAATACCATGATGGATATCTGATACATTATATTGCTGTTTACCTAATTGCGAAAGTGAAAGACTAAGTTCTTTCATAGGGTTTGCAATCCACCTTGCAAGAAAGAATGATAGAACGATAATTCCGACCGAAAGTAATAATGCAAGAATGATGACTCTGTTTTTTGAATTTTCAATAATAGATTCCAATTCTTTGGATAAATTTGAAGAAGTATCCATAAATTTTTTAAGTGAGGTCCCAACGGAAACAGCACCAAATATTCCATACTTTTTGTAAGGACCGGAATTAAAATAAATAGGTGCATACGCACGAGTTCTTACAATTCCATCGGTTTCACCATAAACTCCCATCGATTTCATCGTAGTAACAGCTATTTCACCACGACGAACCCGTTTAACAACTTCGCTCATTGGTTCATTTGTATAAATATCTTTCAAACGCCAATCCATCATCATTAAATTAATAGGAATAATTCCAGCATCATATTTCCATTTAGGTGTATTTTCTGTAAGCGGTTCAATGTTATTCCCATCTTTATCGAGACCACGCATGTCCCAAAGTTTCTGATGAGCAATTATCCAGCCTTCATCATCAAGTATGTAGGTATAACTTCCCGTTTTATACTTTTTTACGAATGCATCTTTATCAATGTTCTGATACTCAACAAAATCAAGTAAATGAATACAATCCAGTGCCACCATGTATAAACCAGTAAAATTGCCGAAGGGATCAAACTTCTTTTTGCAAAATCTAATTACTCCTTCAAATGATTTTCTTTTCTCAAGCTGTTCTTGCCGACTTACATACCAGCCAGTTACATGAGTAACATATATACTATCTCCATCCCTTGCGGCATCATTAAAATAAGTTTCGGTTAAAAAAGTTGTATTCTTCGGATTACTTATATTTTTCAGGTTTTGTGGATGAATTATTTTCCCATCCGAAATTTTTATTTTCTCATTTCCATATTTGTCAATAAATGCCACTTCTTTATATAAAATTCTTTTCTCACCAACTGAATTAACAAATCTGAAATTGTTAGCTGCAAAATTTTGATAAGAAATTGGATCCTGTGATAAATGACTTAAATCCAATAAATCCGATTCACAGGATTGCAAAAAATCAGAAACTCTTTTTGCGAGGTTTTGAGCATACGATTTATAAAGCTGAGTAGCTTGTTCTTTAAATGTAGTTTCTATCGTTTTACTTGAAAGATTTCTTGTATAATCAAGATTATAAATAGATTGACTGATAAGTATTATTATTGGAATTAAAGAGAAAAGGGCAAATACTATAAGCAAAACAAAAAAAATGTTTACCTTGAGCCGGAATTTCTTGAACATTTTTATGTACGCATCATTTATATGCACGAATTTACAAATATATTTCAACTGCCTCAATAAGAGTTGAAGTTTAATCAACCATGTAATCACTTATCAATTTACTAGAAGCTCATCATAATTAGTTTTGTCCTAGCAAATAAAATTCAACATAAAAATTCTTATTTTTGAACACACTTTAGGGATATTAAGATGAAATTTCATGTCGTATCCGGTGCATGCGGATTTGTTGGTAGGCATACTGTAATACAGCTATTTAAGCGAACATCCGACAACATAATTATGGTTGATGACCTTTCTGTTGGTACACATCCATCTACATGGTTACCGAATTTTTCTTCCAGAAAATTTAAAGATGTAGAAATAATAGGTAAAGACGAAAGATTGTTTTACTGGCAGATGGACTTTAGAAAGTTCCTTTATAAAATTCAGGAAGACCCCAATTGGCTTAAGAATGAATACGGATTAAATTATGAATTAGGAGACGCATTTCACTTTGCTGCAATTGTAGGGGGCCGGGCAAAAATTGAAGGCGATCCGATGGCCGTTGCATTAGACCTTTCAATTGATGCTGAGTTTTTTAACTGGATTGCAAAAGCAAAACCCGGACGAGTCCTTTACCCAAGTTCCTCCGCTGCATATCCAATTAATATGCAGACTGAAAGTTATGCTGTTGCACTTAAAGAGGCAGACATTAATATTGATGGTTACACATTAGGAATGCCCGATTTAACCTACGGCTGGACAAAAATGACAGGTGAATTTCTTGCGAAGATAGCAGCACGTAATTACGGAATTTCAATTGTTTGTATCCGTCCATTCTCCGGTTATGGCGAAGATCAGGATTTAAGTTATCCTGTCCCGGCAATTGCAAGACGTGCCGCACGTAAAGAAAATCCATTCGAGGTTTGGGGATCCGGTAAACAGGGGCGCGACTTTGTTCACATTGATGATATTATGGATTGTATGTTCTTAGCAATGGATAAAATCCATGATGGCACAGCAATTAATATTGGTTCGGGAAAACTAACTTCATTTATAGATCTAATTAATTTGTTTACCAAATTTGCGGGTTATTCACCAACAATCAAACCGTTACTAGATAAACCTGTTGGTGTTCATTCTCGATACTGCGATATGAGTTTTGTTAAAGAAAGATTGGGATGGGAACCAAAAATTTCTATTGAAGAAGGTATGAAACGTGTTTATGATGTTGCCCTCGAAAACTTAAAACGGGAGAAGTAATAAGTGAAATCGGCAACTTTATCGTTCTCCATTTTCAATTCTCAATTTTCAATTACGTTATGAAGCGGATTGTAGTCTTTGGCCCCGGTCCTCAGTTTAAGGGAGGAATTGCCAATTATACTTCTTCTCTAGCTAAAGCTCTTTATAAGGAAGGTGCTGAAGTT
>CAZEBL010000287.1:0-3532 GCA_964510325.1 uncultured Melioribacter sp.
CAACCCAATTTCAGAAATTACAAATGATCCGGTTGAACCCGTAATTGATAATTCAAAGAAATATCAGGTAAAAATTGTTCATGCAGAGACAATTAATCAGGTTTCAAGTAAAGAAACGGGAATCAAAATACCATTTATTCTCGATATAAAAACATCTAAAGAAATCGGTGAATTTCTAAGCAAATACAATTTCCAGGATGCTCAATCTCTCAATAACGAGGAATGGAACCCGGATTTATCTAGTGATAATCAAGTAAATAATTTACCTGAAAAAAATATTAAGATTTTGAATAGGGATGAAGTTCCTAATGAAAATAAACTTTTGTTTATAAAGGGGAAGGAATGGATTGAAAATGATAATGACTCTGAACCTTATGAAATGAAACGTACCGGATCTGAATTTTTGAGAGCAATAAAAATTGAATCAGTTGAAAAGCCGAAGAACGAATTAAATTCCAAATTAATACTTGAAAATGTTTTTAAAGAAAACTCAACGAAAGAAAACTCTTCGGAAGAAATTAAGGGTAATGAAAGCAACCTATCAGATATCGGTAAGGAAATTAAATCCGGTGAAAAAATTATCACAGATCAACCACAAATTAAAAATGATGACCTACGTGATGAAAATGTAAAATCGGTTATTGATGTTACAAAACAGAGTACTAATGAAACACAAAAACCGAAGAAAGTTGAAGCTAAAGTTGAATTTAACAAGGAAGAGATTTCGGTTGTAAGTAAAAATTCTGAAGTCGAAAAAACAATAAAATCGAACGAATCGAATAATGTTGCGTTACTTAGTGACGAAAAGAAAAACGTTGAAAAAGCATCTAATAGTGGATCTGAAAATTCTTACAAGAATAATAAAGAAGATAAATCTCTTGATAGAACACACGAGGTAAATTCCAAATCAGAAAAATTCGTTTCAGACGATATTAAACCCGATGATACTGTAGCACAAGCGAAGATAAATAAAGATCAACCTAAACATCCTGATGTAGTAAATCATCAGGTGTTCGATAAGAAAATTGTTCAGGTTAAAGATCTTAACTCGAAAATAATCTCAACAGCAAGCACTTTTACAGAAACAGTTAAGAAAGTTAAATCATCCGAAATAGTCTCTGAGATAAACAAATATCTTAACACGAATGAAAAGCAAAGTATTACATTTCAATTAACACCAAAGAACCTCGGGACAGTAAAACTAATAGTAGATTACGTTGATAATGCTTTACAAGCTACAATAGAAGTTGAAAATGAACAGATCAGACAAACTGTTCAATCGAATATAGAACAGTTAAAAACAACTTTACAGAATAATGGTATTCAGATTAACAATCTTAATGTGAACTTAAGTAATGGCGAACAGAAAGCACATAAGCAATTTTTCAACAAGAGAAAAAATTATGGCGGTAATACTGAATCCAAAGTTGAACAAAGAAGTGATCTTTCCGGAAAGAAAAAGTTAGGTTACAACACATACGAGTATTTAGTATAAGGAATTGATAAATGGTTAATAATATAACTAACACATCCGCATCTGCTAATGTAAAACCAAACAAAGGAACATTGGGTAAAGATGATTTCTTAAAACTGATGATTCAACAGCTTAAAAATCAGGATCCGCTTAATCCTCTCGATGGAACTGAATATGCTTCTCAGCTTGCTCAATTCAGCTCATTAGAACAGCTAACAAATTTAAATTCCTCCATCACAAAAAGTATGGACGTTAATTACCTTCTTACTCAGTCAATAAATAACACAATGGTTGCTACGTTAATAGGAAAAGAAGTAAAAATAGATGGTAATAATCTGAATGTGATCGGTCAGGATAAAATAGACCTTGGTTATGATTTACCGACACAAGCAAAAAGTGTTGTTGTTAAAATAATGGACTCAAGCGGAAATGTTGTTCGCTTATTAGATGGTTCTGTTGAATCGGGAAGGTCTAAAGTTTCCTGGGATCTTTGCGATAATAATGGTGAGAAAGTAAAAAATGGAAATTATACATTCGAAGTTGAAGCATACAGTATGAGCGGCGAGAAGTTAACATTATCTACATATAAAATTGGGTTAATTGACGGTGTTCGTTTTACTGATAAAGGTTCAATGTTATTGGTAGGCGGAGCCGAATATTCAATTTCTGATATTCTCGAAATTTTAAATTCATTAAACAACGGAGGTAATTAATGACAGAGATTAATGGCGTATCTGTCCCCTTTATCCCGATTGTTGGTAATAACGAAGTAGGCAGAAAGAGCTTTGATCCTGTTTCATCATCATTCGATTCAGTTTTCAAACAGGAGTTAGAGAAAGTTAAATTCTCTAATCATGCTATGAAACGACTTGAATCCCGCAATATTCAATTAAGCGAAACCGACTTAGAAAAAATTCAAAGTGCTGTAGAAAAAGCTGAGTTGAAAGGAGCAAAGGATTCATTAGTAATGATGGAAAACACAGCATTCATCGTTAATATTCCAAATAAAACAGTAGTAACAGCGATGGAAGTAACAGGTTCAAACGAAAACGTATTTACCAACATAGACAGTGTGGTTTTTGCATTTTAATTAATTAATAATAAACAACGGAGCGGGACCTTCCAAGGACGCTCCAGATCCGGCTGACCGACTGAAGCTGGATCAATCCAAGGAGGAAAAAATGGCACTTTTAACTTCACTTTTCGCAGGTGTATCCGGTTTACGCAATCATCAATCCATGATGGACGTTATCGGTAATAACATTTCTAACGTTAATACAATCGGCTTTAAAGGTTCGCGAGTTACTTTTAGCGATACATTTAATCAATTTGTAAAAGCCGGTACTAACCCAACTGAAACAACCGGTGGAACTAACTCTTTCCAGGTTGGTTTAGGTATGAAAATTAATTCAATCGACCGTAATTGGAATCAAGGTACTTTCGAAAGAACAGGAATTACAACTGACTTAGGTTTACAGGGTCAGGGTATGTTCGTATTAAAGAGCAACGGTCAAAGCTTCTTTTCAAGAGCCGGCGCTTTTATTTTTGATGCCGATGGTAAATTAGTAAGTCCGCAAAATGGTGCGGTAGTTCAAGGTAAAGTTGCAAGTCAGGAAGGTGTAATACCTCCGGGCAATAACTTAGAAGATATAGTAATTGATACAAACCTTAAATTACCTGCTGTTTCAACCACAAACATTAAATGGGGCGGTAACTTAAAAAGTAACTCTGAATTAACACGCACACAAAAAGTTATACAGAGAGGTAATATCAATTCATCTGCATTAGCCGTTGGCGATTCTACTGCACCATCAGTTGCAACAGTATATAATGAATATGGTAACCCTTATAAATTTGAAATTACTTATGAAAAAACTGCTGCTAATACATATACACTTAATTGGTCATTGAAAGATGAAGAAGGAACTGAAGTAGATGACGGTCAAATAACAGGTCTGGTTTACACTGATAGTGGCTCTGGTACATTTACATTAGATGCTGCTTCACTAGCTAAATTTGACGGTACGGCAAACAGAGTAAATATTCCATCTTCCAGTA
>CAZEBL010000288.1:0-3459 GCA_964510325.1 uncultured Melioribacter sp.
GATAGAGCTTACTGGTCGGTTATTAGTTCTAAGAAAAACTCCGATCAGGAAATTGCTAATCTTAAAAAACTTCTTGCCATTTCACGGGAGTATTATAAAAAGAGTTTCAAAAATCTTTATGATTTCACTCTCTATCTGAGAGATGCAATTGAAACAGTGGAGGACGAAGGTCAAGCACAAATTTCCAAAGAAACTAATTCTGTCAAATTGCTTACAATACATCAGGCAAAAGGGCTCGAATTCAAAGCTGTATTTCTTTACGGTTGCAACGAATCAGCACGTGATGATGCAATTAAATCAAGATCGATGGGCATTGATAAAGAATTTGGATTCCCTGTTAAAGTATTTATTA
Organism: uncultured Melioribacter sp.; assembly: GCA_964510325.1. GTDB lineage: Bacteria > Bacteroidota > Ignavibacteria > Ignavibacteriales > Melioribacteraceae > DSXH01. The sequence continues at coordinate 353 of CAZEBL010000288.1, forward strand.
ATGGAAATTATTTTAATAGCCCTGTTACTTCATTTATTGTATCATTCTATAATTATCTGCATCATCAAAAAAATGTTGCCGAGATAAAAAGATTACTGTATGTAGCGGTAACCCGCGCAATGAATTACTTATTTATTTCTGCTTCTCTAAAAAATAATAATGCCTCCAAAGATTCTTTTTTTAGCTTGTTTCAAGATGGTCTTTACACCGAATTTAACACCGAAACAATTAATTTGTCTGGTGATGTCGAGTTTATGATTAAGCGAGACGAACAATTTATTTTTGATAAGAAGCCGATTCAATCAGAAATTAGAATTACAAAAATGCTGGTAAATACTTCTCCTCTTCTTAAGTCTGAAGAAAATCATAGAACTGCTAAAACTTATCTATTAAATAGAATAATTGATTATCCTAAAAAGGAAATAATATCTGCTACCAAAGTATCGATGTTCTCTCAATGCCCGGTTAAATACGAACTGACTTATGAACTTGGTTTCCCGACAATCTTTAATGTAATTAAGCGTTTTTCTAATGAGAAATATGACTTTAATGATAAAGAGGATGAAGAATTAAAATCCTATGCAAGTGTTAAAGGAAGAATTGTACATGAGGTTTTGAAAGAAAACCCCGGTGTAGAGGAAATTGATAAACTTGTAGAAAATCTTTTATCTGCAGAAAAAATGTTTGAGCGAGAATCTACAGGTAAATTAAAAGAAAATATTATAATTGAATTAACCGGATTTTGCAGTTCACAATTTTATAAAAGCTTAACTCAGTACAAAGAATTCTATAATGAATATGAAATTTATGCTGAAGAAGGAGAAAATTATCTTTACGGAATTGTTGATAAGTTTGTTATTGAAAAAGATAAATTGATTATCATCGATTATAAAACCGATGACATTGGGTTGAAGGAATTAGATAAAAGAGCCGCAGATTATTTTCAGCAATTAACTTTCTATGCTTATGTGTTATCAAAATATTTTAAATCTTACGACAAATATGAATTATTACTTGTCTTTACAAAATATCCGGACAGTGTTGTTACTAAAAGTATAACTACAGGTGACCTCAGCAAATTTAAGGAGCAATTAAATCTGGCAATAAACAATATCCAGAATAGAATATTTTTACCTAATTACAATCATTGTTCTTCATGTCATTTCACTATTAAAGAGAATAAATGTATAAAACCACTATAAATAATAGAACAAGTATATTTCCCAAACACAGAGTACTTTTTCTTAAATGGATTCTGCTTCTTATTGTAATAATACTTATTACTAAATGTACTACAATTTATAATGTTCCATTATATGAGTATCCTACCGATTGGAAGGATTTACAAGTAAGAGAAAAAACCATCAGGGATTTTTCTAAACACCTTACTGGTAAAAAAATATTTCTGGATCCGGGTCATGGTGGTGAAGATAGAAAGAATACAAGCCGTTCGGGAAAAATTGTTGAAGCAGATGTAAATTTGAAAGTAGCATTATATCTTAAGGAGTATTTAGTAGAGGGTGGAGCTGAAGTATATTTATCCAGATCAATTGATGAAACTGTACCACTTGCGCTACGATCTGAACTTGCAAATGCAAGTGGAGCGGACTTATTTATAAGTATCCATCATAATGCTCCATCTAATGTTGAGGATGATTACACAAATTACACTTCAACCTATTATCACGCCAAAGAAACAGATTACGAATACGAACCTTCCGAAAGAGATATTGCCCGTTATATTCAAAGGGATCTTTCATATGTAATGAGAAATCCCGGCGGACTCGGTTCATTCGACGGCACATATTCAGATTACAATATTTATCCGGGTGAAGGATTCTCTGTTCTACGTAAAACAAATATTCCAGCTGTCCTTGTTGAATGTGCTTTCCATACAAACCGGTTTGAAGAATTGCGACTTAATGACGAAACTTTCAATCAAATTCAAGCATGGGGAATTTTTAGAGGTATTGCAAAATATTTTCGTGCAGGTATACCGGTTATTCAATTTGTTCCGGATAGCACAAAGATTGATGACAATAAATTTCAACTGACTTTTGTGTTATCCGATTCGAGTGGTATTAATCCTAAATCAATTTCTGTTTACATAAATAAACAAGAAGTAAACTATGAATATGATGGTAAATCAGGACTGCTTAAAATCGTTTTAGAAAATATTTCTCAAACAGAAAATGTATTAAGAATTATTTGCGCAAATAAAAACGGGAATCACTCGTTTCCATTTCATTTCAAAACAAAAATAAATGACTCCCGGATAATTACATTAGAAAAAATCAATTAGTAATCGTTTCTCTCTTTTTATCAATTCTTTCAGTAACGTATTTATAAATAAGAAGTGCAATTGCAGCAGTAAGCCCTATTGCTAAAAAGTAGAACCAGATTAAGTGAGCATCTGAATAATAGGCAGCTTTTTCAACTTCTGTTAATCCTACTGGTAAAGTTTTGGGATCGGGGCAGTATTTATCGAGTAAAAATCCTGACATAATAAATCCAGAAAGAGCAGAGAAGAACGAATGCAAATGACTGAATCCAAGATATACTCCTTCTTCACCTTTAGGAGCTTGAAAAGAAAAATATTCTAAGAAACGTGGAGATATAAAACACTCAGCCAATCCCTGAATTCCAATACCGATTATCATCATTACTGTCAATGGATGAAGCGAGAACCATCCAAGTATCGATACAGAATTTCCTGTTATGCTTTCTAATGTTTGACTTCCCGCCATTGCAAGAGCAGAAAATGGCATTAACAACATTCCAACAAGCATTGATGTTACTGCTTTTTTATTCTTCATTAATTGAGTAATTAATACAACAAATAACACAACAACCAGCGGATTAACATTTGCGAGCCATTCCGGACGGGCTTCTTCTCCAAGCAAACGGATTACATATTTCGGCATCGTTGCATAAAGTTGATGTTGAATAATCCAGAATCCGGTTACAATAAGAATTAAAATAATTAATCGAGGAGTTGAAAAGATTTTTTTAAGAGAAGTTAAAACATCATTAATGGTTTTACTTTTATGTCCGGCATCTACCTGCTTAAAGAAAAAGATTGCAAACAGTAATGCCAGAAAAGACAT
>CAZEBL010000289.1:0-3453 GCA_964510325.1 uncultured Melioribacter sp.
TATTTGGAGAGTTTGTATGCGGTGAAATTGTCTTTATCCAAGCATCGATAGTAAAGCTTTCACAAGGTCCGAAATTAATTTCGGAATGATTCGGTACTTCAACATAGTTGTTTCCTGAAAAACTGAAAGCACCAGCAACTTGACCTGCAATAAACGAAGGAGTGGTTATCGTTCCAACATTGTTAAATCCCGCTATATCTGTAGCGGTTGTGCCTGAAGTTTCATCAAATGGCCACCAGCAAACCATTCCGGATGGTGGTGGTGTACAGCAATTGTTCATTACTACTGTGGGAATAGCACTCACTGGATAGTTGTTACTTGTATTGACATTTTGGAATATTACTTCAAGCTCAACGGTCGAAACTATAACTCCTGTACCGAAAGATATCGTACCCGTTACAACCTGACTGCTGCCTATCGCCATTGGATTTATTATTGTAGAAGTCAAAATGACCGTTCCGGAAGGTGTACTTACAACGGTAGGTGTTAATAAATTAGCGATAAATGAATTGTTCGATTGATTAGTCGCAATTATTCGAAATGAATATATACCAGATTGGTTTGTGCAATAGAGTGTATCAAAACTGACATCGAGATGTATACCGGCCCTTACGGTAAATGTACCTATTTCACTACTCACATTACCACTGCTAACTTGCCATGCATACGATTTTCCTGATTCAAGTTTATTCTCACTTAGAGGATATACAAATTTGTTTTCATGAATACAATTAGGGGGACATTGCTTATCTATTCTTGGCCAAATTTCAATAGACTGTTTAGGTGTATATCCTTTTTTAATCTCGGCTATTTTTATGGAATATCCGTCCAAAACATTCGTAAGTGGTGTCCATGTAAAAACAACCGGCTGTTCGGGATTTACTTCCTCACCATCTCCCGGTGTTATCAAAGTTATGCTGCCCATTTGCTGAACATTTTGTATAATGCAATTTTCCTGTCCCGCAACTTCTCCGTTTTCTTCAAATGCCGTTATGCAAATTGTATAGCTGCCTTCCGGTGCATTGCCTGTTCTTAAAATAATTTCCTTATACTTTCCGTTATTATATTTTATCTCGGCATTAGAAAAATCATTATACTTATAATTACTCTTGCCGGGCTTAAGTGTAAAAACTTTTGATTTACCTTCTATTATTAAGCCGTCCTTTTCTTCGATAGCAGTTCCGGTCAGATATATTTTTATTTCTTTTCCCGTGGTATTATCAAGTTCCAGGTTCCACATATCACCAACACCTAATTTATTAGGCGGGGGTTGAGTAAGTTTTATTTTAACTTTCGGCTGAGCAAAAAGATTACTTAATGCTCCAATGAACAGAAAAATGGAAATTGTAAAAATTAAATGACGTTTTAACATTTTGCTTTCTCTTTCTAGAATTTTTTTGAATTATTTATTATTACGATATTTGTTGTTATTTAATTAAAAGCATTTTCTTCACATCAACATTTCCTGCTGATTCGAGTCTATAGTAATAAATTCCAGATGCGAAGTTTTCTGCGTTAAATACAACGCTGTGTTGTCCTGCATTTATTTCACCGCTTATTAACTCTGCAACTTCTTTACCTGTTACATCAAATATTTTTAAAGTTGTGAAACCGGATACAGGAATATTAAACCTTATCGTAGTTGACGGATTAAAAGGATTGGGATAATTAGTTAATAATTTGAATGTGCTTTCATCTATCTCACCCGATATAGGATTATTTGATGCATTGCAAACCGTTGACGTAATAATTTTTTTTCTGTTAACATCAGATACTAATACTGCATCCATTCTTGCAGACTGACCTAAAGAAAACATCCATCTGCTCATTCCGAAAGTGTAATCCATAAAGTTCATCCACATTGCACCGTTCGGTGCATTATCACAGCTGATTATAACTTCACTGCTGTCATGGTCTCCGTTAATCCAGTTACTCTGATTTGGGGTATCATCAACATAATCCGTTCCTGTGCAGGCACCGTTATCATCTCCCCATATATGTCTCAGGTTAAGCCAGTGACCTGTTTCATGCGCAAGAATTTTTCCCCAATTATGCCAGTAAGGGTTGTTGGGTGAAAGACCGAACATCTGGTAATCCATTACAACTCCGTCAGTAGCCGATTGACCTCCGGGAAACTGGGCATAACAGATCCAGCCTTCATTATTACAAACCCAGATATTAAAATACTTATCGCTTGGCCAGGCATCTTTGCCGCCTTTTCTTGTATATTTTACATCAGTGTTACTAACTAGAAATGAATCCTTAGTTGTTAATGTCCGGGTAATACCTGTTGTCGGTTTATTCTTTGGGTCTTTCTTTGCGAGGCAGAAACTAATCTGAGGATTCGCAACGAGGTGTGCAAATCTGTACGGAACTTTTGATATATCCCAGTTCGTTGCACTAAAGCATTGGTTCAGAATTTCTATCTGCCTTACGACCTGCGAGTCGGGAATATTCTGCTGCGAAGTTTTGTAAACAATATGAACGACAACAGGAATTGTTCTCATTGACTCAGGACCCATAGGATTATTTTTGATATATTCCTTTATTCTTTGTTCAAGCTCCATTAAGTAATTTTCATATTGCGGGTCCTGCAGTTTCATCATATTCATATATTCAGTTGTTCCGCAAACACTGTTAACGCTTTTAGAATCCTGTGAAAAGAGCTGCATACTAAAAATTGCTGTTAAAAATAGTATTGCTAGTGTTTTCTGAATTGTTTTTCCACTTGTAATGTATTTTACTGCGTTCAACATTTTGTTTTCTCCTTTTAGTTTAATGATTAAAAATATTTAATTTATTATTTCTCCGTTTTGGATTCTTATTTTGCCTTTATTTTTAAGAATTTCTATGCTTTTCCTTAACTTTTCTATCTTTTCTTTTGGTATATCAGGGTCGGTTTCCAGGTCTTTAATTGCCTCTTCGATACATGAAAATTCTTTTATATCAGACTTTTTAGTTATCAATACAACCGGTGTTTCGGTTTGTGTTTTCAAGAATATGTTCTTCAGTTTCTTTAATATTCCCATTACATGGTTTAGTATAAAGTTCTGCAAAACTACGAAATCAAATCCTATGTGCACAAGAGGGAATAAGTAAACGGTCGGAATTTTTAAGGTAGTGGTCGGTTTGAATCAGAAAACGGTTAAGAAGAGTAAATTAAAAGGTTGTTCGTTGTTTTTTTTATTATCGTTTAATCATTGACCGGGCTTGGTTCAACGTATCTGTACAGTGTTGGGGGCAGCGTTAGTATAACCTCTGTCCCCTGTACTTTTGGACTTTTCTCGCCTAAATCGGTAATAATAATCGGGTTCTGAAGATTCAGTTCTTTACTGAGAAGTGTAAGACGTTCTTTTATTATATTTATAGCTTTTGAAGTATGACCTTCTTTTTTCTTTTTAGATGAATTTAAAAGACCTGCCCCGTCATCGGTTACTCTGATTACAAGACACT
>CAZEBL010000290.1:0-3435 GCA_964510325.1 uncultured Melioribacter sp.
TCTGCAAATGGCTTTACATAAATTGTATGTAGCAATCCTAATGCTAAAGATTCTTTTTTTGAAATAATACCAATCGGGATATTCGGTGGAAGCAAAGTACTGAAATCAGATGTTTCTACTTTTTCGCCAATTTTAATTTCGTAAGTTGTAGGTATATTTTTTATTATCAGTTCACTTCCGTTCCAGCTTAGAACTCCATCAACATTAATATTCTGCACAGTAACAGCTATATTTAATGAGCTATTGTATAGTGTCTTTGTTACTGAGAAGTTATCAGTTACATCGGCTATAATTCCAACCAGACCATTAGAATTTAAGACCGGCATTCCAACCTGTATTCCATTAACAGAACCTTTGTTTAATATAATATTACCCTGTATTTTATTTACCAATTTAGAAACTACATCAGCAGCAATAAGATCATATTTGCTGGTATCAGGAACGGACAGCATATTTCGTAAGTTTTGATTTTCAACTCCCTGTTTACGAAGTCTATTTACTTCGAGCATTAATCTTGCATTTTCTTCTTTAAGTTGATCAATGGAAGGGTCGGATGAAAAAATATCGGTGAAGAAATTAAGAAGACTATTAACCGCTGCAAAACTACTTAATCCAATCGTTCTAATTTTTTTTACTTCAGGTTTGTCGTTACTTGCAAGCAAAGATAAGCTAATTACGATAAGTATAACTACTAAGAAATATTCTTTGAATTGATATGTAAAGCGTCGTAAAAAATTTAACATTAGTAAGTTCTTTTACGAATAAACACCTTAGAATATTTATTTAGATTTTCGATTGCCTTACCGGCACCGCGCACAACCGCTGTTAAAGGATCATCAGCAACATGAACAGGAAGATTAGTTTCCATTCTAATTCTTTCATCTAATCCTTTAAGTAAAGCTCCGCCACCGGTAACCATTACACCGCGGTCTAAAATATCTGCGGAAAGTTCAGGCGGAGTTCTTTCCAGAGTTTGTCTAATAGCATCAATAATCTGGGCAACATTTTCATTTAATGCTTCGCGAATTTCAACAGAACTTACCTCGGCAGTTTTTGGAATACCACCAACTAAATCCCTACCCTTAACTTGAATCGTAACTTCTTCTTTAAGCGGGACAGCGGAACCAACTTCACATTTAATAGCTTCTGCGGTTCTTTCACCAATTAAAAGATTATAATTCTTCTTAAAGAATTGCATAATAGCGTTATTCATTTCATCGCCGGCAATTCTAATTGATTCTTCATTAACAATTCCTGCCAATGCGATCACAGCAATTTCAGTTGTTCCACCGCCTATATCAATAATCATATTTCCGACAGGAGCTTCAACATCAACACCAATTCCAATTGCAGCTGCCATCGGTTCAGCAATAAGATGAACTTCTTTAGCACCGGCATGTTCAGCTGCATCTCTTACCGCTCTTTTTTCAACTTCGGTAACACCACTCGGCACAGCTATTACAATTCTTTTACTGGCAAATGTATTTGGAGTTACCCGTTTAATGAATGCTCTAATCATTCCTTCGGCAATTTCGAAATCGGCAATAACACCATCCCTCATAGGTCTGGTTACTCTAATCTCGCGATGTTCTCTGCCTTGCATTTCCTTTGCTTTATTACCCAGCTCAATAATTCTTTTAGAGTTTCTATCGAAAGCAACGATCGATGGTTCATTAAGGACAATCCCTTTTCCCTTAATGTAAATAAGTGTGTTAGCAGTGCCAAGATCAATGGCAACATCTGTGGAGAATAGATCAAAAATTCCCATTTTGCCTCTTAGTGTTTAAAGTTTCTTATTCCGGTAAATAACATAGAAATATTTTTTTCATTTGCTGCTTTTATTACTTCTTCATCTTTTACAGAACCGCCCGGTTGAATTATTGCAGTAATTCCATGCGAAGATATTTCTAAGACTCCGTCTGAAAATGGGAAGAAAGCATCCGAGGCCGCAACTGCCCCTTTAAGATCATGACCAAATTGCTTTGCTTTCTCAGCTCCAATTTTTGCCGAATCGATTCTAGAAGTTTGTCCTGCCCCAACTCCAAGTATTTTTTTATTCTTAACATAAACAATTGCATTAGATTTTGTGTGCTTACAGATAGCCCAGGCAAATTTAAGATCGGAAAGTTCATCTTCAGTTACTTCTCTATCAGTAACAAGTTTTAAAGAAATTTCATCTATGCTGCTATTGTCCTTTGTTTGAGCAAGAATTCCGCCGGGTATATTTTTTATTTGTAGTTCTTCCGGTGAAGGATACTTTTTGATTTTAACTATTCTTCTATTTTTCTTAACCTGTAGTATCTGTAAAGCTTTTTCAGAAAACGATGGTGCACAAACAATTTCGAGAAAAATTTCATTTAATTTTTCTGCAGTTTTCTGATCCACCTCCTCATTAAATGCAACAATACCACCAAATGCAGAAACGGGATCGGAAGAAAGTGCTAACTCGAAAGCATCTGCTGGTTCTGTTCCCACTGCAGCACCACAGGGATTTGTGTGTTTTACAATTACACAAGAATTTTTCTCAAGATCATTAATAATTTCCACCGCCGAGACAAGATCGACAATGTTATTATAGGATAATTCTCTTCCGTGAATTATTTCAAAATATTCTGTAAAATCACCGAACAAAAATGCACTTTGATGCGGATTCTCTCCGTATCTTAAGTTTATGGATGATTTGTAATTAATCCGTAAATCTTTTTTTGGTAAATGAAATTTTTCTTCCAGGTAATTGGCAATCAATGTATCGTAATAAGATGTGTATGCAAAAGCAGAGTATGCTAATAACTTTCTTATTTGTAAGGATACTTTACCATTTCTAAGTTCTTCTAAAAATGATTCATATTGGTCGGGATTAGTAAGTATAGAAACATGTTCGTAATTTTTGGCAGCTGCGCGTATTAAACTTGGCCCGCCAATATCAATATTCTCAATCTTTTCTTCATGAGAAATATCTGTTCTATTAACAACCTCTGGAAAGGGATATAGGTTAACACAAATTATATCAATTGGCAGAATATTGTTGGAAGAGGCTTCTTTAAGATCATTTTCATTATTACGGCGCATTAAAATTCCACCAAAAATTTTTGGATTCAATGTTTTTACTCTGCCGGAAAAAATTTCTGGGAATGATGTGAAGTCGCTTATTTCAGTGCAACTGATTTTATTTTCATTTAATAATCTTGCTGTGTTTCCTGTGGCTAATATTTCATAATCTAATTTGGAAAGTTCTGCAGCAAACTGAACTATATTTCTTTTATTTGAAACGCTAATAAGTGCAAGTTTTTTCAAAATTTCTCCGCATTTTAATCAATTACATTAACTTCCCCGCCATTAATAATTATTTTATTATCACAAAATTTTTCAATTATAATTGGTAATAACTCATGCTCAAGCTGTAATACTAATTCAGCAATTTCTTCCGGACTCTTA
>CAZEBL010000291.1:0-3416 GCA_964510325.1 uncultured Melioribacter sp.
TTTCCTTTTTCATTACCGGTTCCAACAATTGTAACTGATCCAGCTGCAACTGTTGCCTGATATGTACCATTACCGGTTGTATCTAATTGACCAGGAATTGACCATCCCGTGAATGAATTTCCACCACCACCAAGTGCTTGTGGTTTTCTGTAATATTGCTGAGCTAAAGATGCTAAGTTTGTCATATCTGCAATAACTGCATCTCTGTTTGCTTGTGTGCTGCTTGCGGTAAATACATTAATACCTACAACTACTGCGATACCAACTATGATAACGCCAAGTACGATTAATAGAAGTTGTTGTTGACCCATTTTTTACTCCTGTTGATTTGTTGTTACTTATGTTAATTAATTTGAATAATAGAATCAGTTTAATTTATAATTACAGTCCTGAACGATGTTGGCCTAACAGTTAATTGCACTTTTATAGAATCGTTATTTGTAACTACCTCATTTCCTATGCCAATCATTACAACACTATCGGCGAAGACCGTAGCAGTAAAATGACCATTTGAAGTAGTAACTAATTCACTAGGAACCGACCACCCTGTGAAAGATCTCGCTCCACCTCCTAAAGCTCTCGGTTTCATATAATATTGTTGTGCAAGAGAAGCCAAATTAACAAGTTCATTTGTTACATTGGCTCGTTTAGTTTCAATTGCATTTGCACGAAAGAGATTTATACCAACAAAAATGGCAACACCTACAACTAAAATACCTAACAAGATTAATAAGAGTTGTTGCTGACCCACTATTTAATTCCTTTATAAACTTTCAATTTCAGTAATTTTTTCCGATCGTCTCAAAAAACAACTTAAAAACCCGTTATTAAACTTATGACAAATATTAAACCAACTCAGAAAGTGGAAATTTTTTCATCTTGTTGTTTACAATATAGCAAAGGAATTAAAGAATCCAAAGAAAAATTTTTATATTTGTGAGGTAAGTGTGGTAAGTTTTACATGTAAGGGGGTAGGATAATTACCCCCCTTATAAAAAATAATTATCTAATTTTTACATGTAACTCAGTAAGTTGTGCTTCATCTACAACCGAAGGAGAATCGTCCATCAAAGACAAACCACTAGATGTTTTAGGAAATGCAATTACGTCTCTAATTGAGGATTTGCCGGCAAATAACATAACCAGCCGATCAAATCCAAATGCAATACCGCCATGCGGTGGCGCACCATACTTAAATGCATTCATTAAGAAACCAAATTTTTCTTTAGCTTCTTCTTCACTAATACCAAGCGCTTTAAACATTTGTCCTTGCAGTTTCGAATCGTGAATTCTTATACTACCTCCAGCAATTTCATTTCCATTTAGAACCAAATCGTAAGCACGTGCTTTAACTTTGCCAGGATCAGTTTCCATTAATGGAATATCTTCAATACGTGGCGATGTAAATGGATGATGCATTGCATAATATCTTTTTGTTTCTTCATCCCATTCAAACAAAGGAAAATCTGTAACCCACAAAAGTGATGGCTTAGAATTCGCATCAATTAAATTCATTCGTCGCGCCATTTCAAGACGAAGAGAACCCATAACCAATAAAGTCTTTAACTTTTTACCTGTCAATATAAATAAGAGATCACCCGGTGTGGCATTCAATTTATTAACCAGATTTTTTTTCTCTTCATCCGAAAGAAATTTTGCAATCGGTGCATCAAGCTCGTTCTCTTTAACACGCATCCAGATCAAACCACCGGCACCAAGTTTCTTTACGAAATCTGTAAGAACATCCAGTTGATTTCTTGTATAATCACCGCAACCTTTGGCAAGTAAACCTGTTATTATTCCATCCTGCTCAATAGAATCTTTGAACACTCTGAAGTCAGATTTATTAAAAACATCATTTAATGTAACCATTTCAAGACCGAATCTTAAATCTGGTTTATCACTGCCATACTTTTCCATTGCCTCATCAAAACTTAATCTTGGTATTGGAAGTTGAAGATCATAATTAGAAATCTCTTTAAAGAAGATTTTCATCAATCCTTCCATCACCTCAAAAATATCCTCAACATCAACAAAGGACATCTCCACATCAATCTGAGTAAATTCAGGCTGACGGTCTGCTCTCAAATCTTCATCACGGAAACACTTTACTATCTGGAAATATCGATCAAACCCGGAGACCATCAATAGTTGTTTGTATTGCTGAGGTGATTGAGGAAGAGCATAAAATTTACCCTTATGTAATCTACTTGGAACAAGAAAATCCCGTGCACCTTCCGGCGTGCTTTTCATTAACACAGGAGTTTCTATCTCAACAAATCCATTTGTGTCAAAATATTTTCTTGTTATCTGATACATTCTATGACGCAGCAATAAATTTTTCTGAACCTCGCCCCTTCGTAAATCGAGGTAGCGATATTTCAAACGAATATCTTCACTTGCATCAACATTATCATCAATTGGAAATGGAGGCGTTTCGGCTTGATTGAGAATTAAAAGTTTATCAACCATTACATCAATTTGCCCGGTACTTAAATCTGGATTCTCGGTTCCATCTGGACGTTTACGAACCTTGCCTTCAACTGAAATCACAAATTCACTTCTCAATTTTTTTGCATGTTCATGGGCTTCAGAATTATAAGAGGGTTCGAATACAACCTGAGTAATTCCATATCTATCTCGTAATTCAATAAAAATTACGCCACCAAGATCCCTCCGGTTTGCAACCCATCCGTTTAATACAACATGTTCACCAATATTGGATTCTCTTAATTGACCGCATGTATGTGTTCTTTTATTAAACTTCATCGTAAAAATTTTACTCCTTTTTCAAATTCAGGGGCAAAAATAAACATTTAACAAAGGTATTACAAATAGAGCGCGGATAAGGAAGTTTGATTTCATTGATTTATATTTGGTCAACAAAAAAATTATAAAGATGAAAATCTTAGTTGATGAAAATATTCCCCAGGCTAAGGAAGCTTTTTCAAAATTCGGCGACGTTAAACTTGCACATGGAAGACAAATAACAAATGAAATGCTGCTCGATATTGATGCTTTAATTGTCAGGTCTATTACCAACGTTAACGAAAAACTTTTATACAACTCACCGGTCAGGTTTGTAGGGACAGCTACGATTGGTACGGATCATATTGATAAAGAGTATTTGAAATCGAAAAATATTTTTTTTGCGGATGCAGCCGGTTGTAACTCATTCTCTGTTGCAGAATATGTTATAACAGCATTAACAAATATTTTTATTGCTACAAATAAAACTTTTAAAGGTAAGAAAATCGGAATTGTCGGTTATGGCAATATCGGTACTAAGGTTGCGCGATTTGCAAAAGCATTAGGAATTGAAACCATCATTAATGATCCTCCACTTGAACGTAAGTATGGAAAAGAAAATTTCAGCACCCTTTATGAAGCGCTCGATTGCGATATTATTACTTTCC
>CAZEBL010000292.1:0-312 GCA_964510325.1 uncultured Melioribacter sp.
TTCCTTTCCAAGAAAATTCCATGGTCGTAACCCTGTATTTTCTTGTCAATCTGAGCTTTTTCTAATCTTTTTTCTGCAAGGCATGCATACATTTTATCCAATTCAATCCCTACATAATTCCTGTTAAGTTTTTTAGCAACTACAGAAGTTGTTCCGGAACCGAGGAACGGATCGAGAATTATATCCCCCTTTTTAGAACTTGCTAAAATAAGTTTTGCAATTAACTTTTCCGGTTTTTGGGTAGGGTGATCTGTATTCTCCGGCATTGACCAGAATGGAACAGAAATATCCGTCCAGATATTTGACGGAAAG
>CAZEBL010000292.1:322-3395 GCA_964510325.1 uncultured Melioribacter sp.
TACCATTTCTATTTTTCGACCAATCTTTAGGTTGTCCGCTGCTATCTTTGTATGGAGCTATTACTTTCCTGTTTAATTTAACCGCATCGTGGTTGAAAGTATATTTTCTTGAGAGAGTGCAATACCATATATCTTCAGAATTATTTTTCCAGTTCGATTTTGCGCCACGACCTTTCTCGCGTTCCCATGTAATTCTATTTCTAACATAAAAATATTTTTCCAGGATATGACCGATTGAAATAGATGTGCGCCAATCGCTGCAAAAATAGACTGTAGCATTTTTCTTAAGTGTATGAATTATCCTGGCAATAAAATTATTAATCCATTCAGAATATTCATTTATTGAGATAGCTTTTACTTTTAGAGTGTTGAAAAATTTATAAAGGTTATATGGCGGATCAACAATCAGTAAGTCAACAAAATTATCGGGTAAAAGGTCGATAACATCAAAAACATCCTGGCAGATTGTCTTATTGATAATTTTAGGAACGGACTCTTTCTTATTAACCGTAATTAAATTAGCAGAGTATTTTTCAAAATCGGCAGCAGTGATTTTTACTGTCCGGTTAAGCGGTGATCTGGATTGTTTCTTCATATTTCGCCGCGATAAGTCATTTACTTTGCTAAAGTACCCGGAGATACGCTGTTATCTATCTCGATTAGTTTAACTTTACCTTCTTCAGATGAATCAACTGCCAGCACCATACCCTGGGAGTCTAAACCAAATAATTTAGCAGGTTTTAGATTTGCAACTACCAATACTTTCTTACCAATTAACTGCTCGGGTTCGTAACTCTTTGCTATTCCGGCAACCAACTGCCTTTCTTCATTGCCAAGATCAATTCTTAATTTTAGCAATTTTTCACTTTTATTTACTTTCTCAGCTTTTTTAATAACGGCTACTCTCAGTTTTACTTTCTTGAAATCATCAATTGTAATTTCTTCATCAACCGGTTTTACCTCACCATCGGGTTTACCAAGTTTATTTATCTGCTCGTCAATTACTTTATCTTCAATTTTAGTAAAAAGAATTTCGGATTGACCAAGTAAATGGCCTTCTTTTAAATTAAGACTGCCGCTTGCACTCCAATTACATTTGGTTGCATTAAGCATCTTAAAAATCTTTTCTGTGGAAAATGGAATAACTGGTTCAAATAATTCAGCTAAAGTATAAATACAATTTAGACAGATATTTAATGCCGTAGCACATTTTTCTTTATCTTTTTTTACAGTAACCCATGGTTCAGAGTCATTAAAATACTTATTGCCGGCTCTTGCAAGATTCATCATTTCAAAAACAGCATCCTTTATTTTATAACGTTCAATAAGTTCTCCAACTTTAGCCGGATATTCTTCCATCAATTTTATCATTTCCTCATCAATCTTATCAAGCTTTCCAAGAGGTGGAACTTTCCCTTCAAAATGTTTAGAGACAAATGTGAAAGTACGGTTAATAAAATTTCCAAGTATATCTGCTAACTCGCCATTATTTCTAGATTGAAATTCCTTCCAGTAGAAATCAGTATCCTTATTTTCAGGAAGATTGGCAGCCAATGTATATCTAATCGGATCGGGTGGAAAGAGATCGAGGAATTCGAGTACATCCACTCCCCAACCACGTGATTTAGAAAATTTCTTACCTTCAAAATTTAGAAATTCATTAGCCGGCACATTTTGCGGTAAGATATATTTATCCGGCTGAATATCGTTCCAAGCCATTAACATTGCCGGAAAAATAATTGTATGGAACACAATATTATCTTTACCAATAAACGCCACATATTTTGTGTCATTCATCTGCCAGAATTTTTTCCAAAGTTCCGGCTCATTTCTCTTTTGCGAAAGTTCTTTTGTTGCGGAGATATAACCGAGTACAGCTTCGAACCAAACGTAAAGAACTTTTCCGTCAGCACCATCAACAGGAACTTTTACTCCCCAGTCAAGATCTCTTGTATAAGCACGGTCTTTTAATCCTTCCTTAAACCATCCACGGCAATATTGAAGTACATTTTCTTTCCAGCCGTATTTATCACTCATTTCCGAAACATATTTTTCTAATCGCTCCTGGAACTTTCCAAGAGGGAAATACCAGTGAGAAGTTTCCTTAAGTACAGGTGTTTCGCCGGAAATTTTACTCTTAGGATTTTTCAATTCCGATGGTTCATATAATGAACCACACTTTTCACATTCATCGCTCCGCGCCTCTTCATTACCGCATCTTGGGCATGTTCCTTCTACATACCTGTCCGGTAAAAACATTTTTACTTTTTCATCATAAAACTGTAGTGATTTTTTTTCAACCAATAAACCCTGGTTGAAGTATGTTCTAAAAAATTCCTGAGCTGTTTCGTGATGAACAGGAAGACTTGTTCTTGAATAAATATCGAAACTCATTCCAAATTTTTCGAAAGCTAACCGGTTTAATTCATGATACCGATCTATAATTACCTTTGGAGATACTTTCTCATTATCGGCAGTAATAGTTATTGGTACACCATGTTCGTCGGAACCGCAAATGTAAATTATATCGTCGCCATTTAATCTTTTATATCTCACATAAATATCTGCCGGAAGATATGCACCACTTAAATGACCCAGATGGATTCGTCCGTTTGCATAAGGTAATGCAGATGTTACAAGGACTTTTTCTTTATTGGTATTAGCTGAATTGCCCAAAATTTATCCACTCTTGTTTTTAATGAGGTCAAATATAAGAAAAAATGGGTTTTTAAACTCTTTAGAGCAGTAGTTTGTGAATTAATGCTGCTATTAAATTGTTTATGATTTATTAACATGATAAAATTTATCAGTTCTGAAAAAATGAATAAATTTGCAGTTCTTAAATAAGGAGATATCATAGAATGTACTTAACATCAAAACTTGCCGTTATTGTTCTGGCTTGCAGTCTGATCATTAATCAAGAAATAATAGCTCAACCTTCATCCGAATTTCAAAAAGGGAATGTAATTTTTATTCATCCCGATGGGACATCATTAGCCACCTGGAATGCTGCACGAATGCTTTATGTTGGTCCCGATAACAAATTAAACTGGGATAATCTGCCAAACATTGG
>CAZEBL010000293.1:0-3310 GCA_964510325.1 uncultured Melioribacter sp.
TTCTCTTCGACTTGCAGTTGAATACAAAATAAAAACTATTGCTTTCCCTGCTATTAGTACTGGTGCATACTCATTTCCAATTGAGAGAGCAACTAAAATTGCTTTCAATACTGTTAAGGATTTTTTAACTGAGGATTCAAAAATTGAGAAAATAATCTTTGTGTGCTTCAGTGAAAGTGATTTCAATATTTATAAGAATCTACTCTTCAGCAATAGGTAAAACAAAATCGATACTATCAGGCTTATCTTAGAAATAAAATCGCAATACCTCCAACAGCAATGAATGCACCTACAACTGAAATCCACGATAACTTCTCTTTATAATAATATCTTACCATTGGAAGCATTATTATTGGAACAGTTGCCATTAATGTAGAGGCAATACCAACTTTTGCATGCGATACCGCAATTAAACTGAAAGTTATTCCTAAATAAGGACCAATTATTGAACCGATAATCGTATATACCAATGCTTTCCTTTCACCTTTAAAAACAGCAAAAGGATTTTTAATTCTTTTTGCAAATAAAAATAAAGGATAGAGAAAAATAATTGATGATACTATTCTTACCGAAGCTGCAACAAATCCATTTATTTCTCCTTCATTAAATGCTAACTTGGCAAATATTAAACCTACTGCCTGACCAATAGCGCCAACAAAAGCATACACAATACCAATCTTGTCTATTTTATAATCTGATGTTGGTTTCTCCTTCCTCTGAAGAACAACCATTCCTATTCCTATAAAAGTAATTATCATACCAATTATTCCCGTCAATGAAATCAGTTCATTAAGGAAAAAGAATGCTAAAATTGCGGACATTCCTGGTACAAGCGCCATTACCAGCATACTAAGTCTTGCACCAATATTCTGAAAGGATTTAAACAAAAATGTGTCGCCAATAACTAATCCAGCAAAACCACTTAAAACAAGATTAGTTACTTGTGCCGCGGACATTTTGTAATCGATATTGAACAACACAATTGTTAAAGCTAAATAGAATACAGCAAGAATCAATCGAGAGATATTTACATATAAGGAGCCAACTCTAATTGATGCTTCAGTAAAAACAATAGATGTTGAAGACCACAGAATTGCAGTAAGAAGGGCAAATAGTTCACCAACAAGAGGCATAACAATTTTCCATAAAAAGATTAATTAATCACTTATGATATTTATTTACTTCCAGAATTTAATTCAATTATTTTTTTTGAAATTTTTTCCCAGACCATTTCAATAGAAATTGCTTCCATTGCTTTTCTTTCATCCTCATCAGAATAGTGCTCAAGTTTTAGAGGCGACTTAATATTTATGTGCTGATTTCCATAAGCACCCCAGTCAACAGGATCTGATGAACCAAGTAATGCAACAACCGGAGTTCTTACTGCTACTGCAACATTCATAGGACCGGTACAGTTCGAAAAAAATAATTTTGAACTTTGTATCAACGATGCAAGTTGACCAATTGTTCTGGTTTCGGGTGATTTAACGGCTCCCGATCCAATTGCTTCTACTACTTTTTCTGCCAGTTCCGATTCATTATTACCCCATGTAACAATTATATTCATACCGAAATTTTCTATGATCCGCTTTCCAATTTCGGAAAATCTTTCCGGCAGCCATGCTCTTATAGCTCTACTTGCACCAGGATGAATACAAATTGCACTTTTCTGATTTAGACTACTATTGTTATAAAAATTTTCAGCAAACTTTTTATCATCATCAGAAATATAGATTACCGGATTATCATCATTTACCACTAATCCCAATGCTCTAACAATATCAAGGTTTCTATTTATTTCGTGATATCTGCCAACCGGATGATCTAATTGAATAGTATATAAGTTCATCATTTTCTTTGGACCGCTGCTAATTCTTTCCTTAGCACCGGATAAGAACGTTAATAATGCGGCTCGTTCGGATGTCCATCTTAAATTTATAGCCAGATCAAATTTTTTTCTTTTTAAGTTAAATGCCAGCAATATTTGTTTTAGAATAGAATCCTCAACTTTGTTTCTATTTGTATTAACGATAATATGTTCGTTTACTAAAAATCCGGGCGGAATTAATTGATTCATCAAAGGATTGGTTAAAAGCGTTATTTTTGCATCAGGATAATTATCGCGGATAGTTTTAATTGCTGGAGTTGCTGCAACAAGATCACCCAAAGCACCCCATTTAATTATTAATATTCTTTCAAAGTTTTTGTTTACCATATTTTTAACACTTCGCATGCTTTATTAAAAACTTCTTCAACGTTTATACCATCAAGAAAAGGTTTTACATTTGCGCCCGAATTAGTAAAATTTCTTTTACCAAATATTGTAAAATGGTTATTAACTGATGTGTAAAAATTCCAGAACTTTTCATAATCTTCAGGAATTAGCGCCAGGACAGGTGTTTGAACTGCAACTGCAAGATGTCTTGTACCCGTATCATTCGAAATGAATAACTTGCATTTTTTTATAAGTGCTGTAGCATTTAAAACATCAGTTTTTACAAAGTTAATTTTACTTTCGTCTTCAAAATTGTTTTTAATTTCCGCACATACATCTTTATCCTGAGGTCCTTCAAATACTATGATTCTAATTTCCGGTAATGCTAAGAACTTATTAATTAACTGAACATAGTTTGCAACTTTCCAGATTTTTGAAGGTTCGCTTGCACCTGGATGAATACCAATGAGTATATTTTTCTGTGTAATTTTATTGGTAGTTAAATAATCTTCGGATTGTATTACATCTTTCTCTGATAGGTAAATTTCTGTTTTAAGTGAATCAATAGTAACACCGAATGAGGAAATAATTTTGTTGTAATATTCCAGATAACTAATTGAATTTTCTTCAACATCTACCAGTTTATTGAATAAAAATGAAAAACTCTGCTTGGCAGGTGCTATTCTTATATTTGCTCCGGAGAACCATGCCCAGAATGCAGTTCGATCTCCCGGGTGAAGAACAATTACCACATCAAATTTTCCTTTTCTTATTTTGGTTACAAAATTTATTCCCGATAAAAATTTTCTAATACTGGAATTCCCCTTAAGTTCTGGATCGAATGAAATAATCTTATGAACGTAAGGATTATTCTTAAATATCGGTTCGAATCCCTTTCTTATTAACAATACAATTTCAGAATCCGGGTACGTTTTTGAAAGGGATCTAATTCCCGGAGTTGATATTACCAGGTCGCCTAAATATTTTATGTTAACTACAAGTATTTTCAATTGCCAATTAATTCATTTTTGTTCTTGATAAAATATATTGTTTCATAGATCATAAAACATTCCGAAACTAATTATCCAATTATTA
>CAZEBL010000294.1:0-3304 GCA_964510325.1 uncultured Melioribacter sp.
CCGGGATTTTAATTTGCAGTAATTGCAGATGGAATTCCGGTTGCATCTATAATTATTCCGTAATCGAATTCTTTATTTACTAAACGATTTGCAACATTAAATGCGATGTCGGGGTAATCAACCGATTCTTCATTATAAGTGCCAATATCGAGTACCTGAAACGATTTCGATTTAAGAAAATCAATAACCATTTTTTTTACTTTTACACCTGTATGGTCAGAGCCAATAACAATTTTGGGAGATGTATTGCTTTGTCCAGGTTCAGTTTTACCATCGCGGTTAATCAATAGTCCTGAATGTTTAATCCTATCAATTGCAAGCGGGGTTAACAGATCATCTTTTCCAAGAATAATCTCTTTAGCACCTGATTTAATAACTTTAATTACATCCGTTTCTGTAATAACTTTTTTCATCAGATAAGGTCAGTCCGTTTATTCATTTTAAGGTAATCAACAATTTGGCGAACATCCTGAGCATTATTGCGATGACAAATTAATAATGCTTCATTTGTATTTATGACAATTAAATTTTCCACGCCAATTGTAGCCGCAAACTTTCTCGGGGAGAAGATATAAGAATCAAACGTGTTTTGTGTATAAACATCTCCAATAATTGCATTACCTTCTTCATTCTTATCCGAAATTTCATAAACTGCTTCCCAATTTCCAACATCATTCCAGTAAAAATCTGCCTTTGTTAGAAAAACAATATTAGATTTTTCCATTACTCCATAATCGATCGAAATACTTTTTAATTGTCCGTAAACCTGGACAACTGTTTTTTCGAACTCTGCAGTATTTATGCTCGCTTCAATTTTTGTAAGTCCATCATACAAATCAGGTAGATATTTATTTATTTCATTCATAATTGTATCAACGCGCCAAATAAAAATCCCCGAGTTCCATAAGAAGTCGCCGCTTTCTAAGAATCGTCTTGCTGTTGCAATATTCGGTTTCTCTGCAAACGTTAGAACCTTATAAATATTCTTCTCAATACTTTCTTCATCGAACTGAATATATCCGTAACCGGTTTCTGGCCGTGTTGGTGTAATCCCGATTGTAACAAGACCTTTAGATTTATAAGCATAATTGGCAGCAGTAAGAAGGCATTCTCTAAACAATTCGTCGTCTTTTATCAAGTGATCGGAAGGTAGTGTAATTGTAACAGCTTCAGGATTTTTTTGTTTAATGATTACAGAGGCAAGTCCAATACATGCAGCAGTATTTTTCCCGAAAGGTTCGTCAATAATATTTTCAACGGGAATTTGAGGTAGCTGTTCTTTAACTCTTATTTTCTGAATTTTATTTGTGATAACAAAAATATTCTCGTTCTTAACCAGGCCATCCAATCTTCTAACAGTATCCTGGATCATAGTATTTTCGCCAACAATACGGATCAACTGTTTTGGTTTACGTTCTTTACTTCGAGGCCAAAATCTGGACCCTACTCCACCGGCCATAATTACTGCAAATATCTCCATTACCTTTCCTTTTTATTTGATAATATTGATTTACCAAATCCCTCTGCGCGATTAAGATAATTTGTAATATCTACTTCTTTACCCCTAACAACTGCAACGATTACAATTAAACAAGATCTGAGAGATTCAATTACATTGGGACTTGGAGCAATTTTTTTCTGATTAATCAATTCAAGTCCGCTAGCAAATATTCTGTGCATATTAGATAAAACTTCAAAGCCGACTTTTTGAGATAAAATGGCATTATCGTTAATTGTTTTAATAAATGAGTTCATTTCATTCTCTGTATAATCGTATCGCTGAACACGATTAAGAAACGAATCGAGTTCTTTAACAGGTCTAAGCACCCTTTCTTCATAACTTTCGAAATTGAATGCATCATCTTTATTAAGTTCTTCGAAGATAAATGCTTCTTTTAACTCATCTGCTCTCGATCTTTTAGGGAAATTTGATTCCTCATCAATTGATATAGTAATATTCTCATCGTTTTTATTTCTTTTCGTAAGGTCAACTTTAATTGGGTTATCGTCCAATCTCTGAAAAAGATTCCTCGTCATTTGAGGAGTAAGAATATCGAGAACATAATTAAGCTCGCGGACAAGATTAAAACTGTGTTCCTTAAATTTATCGGACAATTTAAGAAAATCAATTTTACCGGTCTCGATAAAATTATAGAATTCGTTCAGTTTTATACCAAGTTTAGATAACTCGGTTATTTTTTTGAAATTTTTTAATTCTTCAAAAAGGTTTTCTGCTGAATTCAACCGTTCACGTATTATTGCTACAGTTTCAATCTTTTCTGAACTAAGTCTAAGATTATTTGCAGCCGTATTTATACATTGAACAATATATTGTTTGGCAATATCCAACTGAAATTTATCTTGGTATTATTTTATTTTCACATTCAAATGTAATGAATTTTGCCGAAGATTTGCAGAAGAATAAGCGCTTATATTTAACGAATTATGAGTAATGACTGATTGTAAAAGTCGAAAACGCATTAATTCCAAAGCCGAAATTAACAGTTACTCTTTATTTGCTTAAACGTGCTATCTTTTCAACCTCGCTCCATACTCTAAGAAGATTGCCACCGCATATCTTTCTTATATCCTCCTTTTTATATCCTGCTTTAAGCAATTCATAAATTAAATTTGGGAAGTAGGAGACATCTTTTAATCCATGTGGAAATGAATCGCCGGCACCATCAAAATCAGAACCCAATCCTACATAATCAATTCCCACCAACTTTACAACGTGATCGATATGTTTAACAACATCCTTAACGTCCGCATATCCAACCGGATTCTCTTTCCAGTATCTGCCGGAATACTCTGAAGCACGCCTATCGTTTGAAGGGATGTTATTTGCTTTAAGGTATTCAGATATTGCGTTTCTATTTTTTGCTTCCTTATCTCTAATCTCCTGACTAACAAAATTCGACACAAATGCAATTTGAATAACACCTCCGTTCTTTGCTAATGCTTTAATCATTTCATCGCTCATATTTCTTTCCCAGCCGGGGGTAAAAAATCTGCATGATGAATGAGAAGCAATTACAGGTGCTTTAGATAATTCTACAACCTGATAAAATGCATCATCGGTTATGTGAGATACATCTATCATCATACCAAGACGGTTCATTTCTTTTATAACTTCTTTACCAAACGGACTTAAACCATTCCATTTTCTTTCGGGATCGTAAGATGAATCGCATATATGATTGCTCTTAGAATGTGCAAGTGTAATATATCTTATTCCCTTATCATAATAATATTTTAGGTTTTTCAAATCACCCTCGAGCGGTGAGCCGTTTTCCATTCCCAT
>CAZEBL010000295.1:0-3248 GCA_964510325.1 uncultured Melioribacter sp.
CAGAAACAAAAAAATAAAAATCCAAAGCTTGGATATGCCCGGGATATACCCGAATTAATGGACAGAATTCTACCGATTTGTAAAGAAAAAAATATTAAAGTGATTACTAACGGCGGCGGTGTAAATCCGGAAGCCTGTGCAGAAGCTGTTATTGAAGTAGCACGGAAGCATAAAATCAGTGATTTGAAAATTGCTGTTGTTCTTGGTGACAATATTCTTGATAGAATTGATGAAGTAATATCGAGCGGTTGCCATTTAAATAATATGGAAACTGGAGAACCTGTTACGATTATAAAAGAGAAACTCTTAAGTGCTAATGTATATTTTGGCGCAATGCCAATTGTAGAAGCACTTAAACAGGGTGCTGACATTGTTATTGCGGGAAGAACAACCGACACGGGTTTAACACTCGCTCCAATGATTTATGAATTCGGCTGGAGTAAGAATGATTACAATCTATTATCTGCCGGAACTGTTGCCGGACATATACTTGAATGCGGTGGGCAGGCATCTGGAGGCAATTTATTAGCAAATTGGCGCTCGGTACCTGATATTGAAAATATTGGATTCCCTATTGCTGAAGCTTATCCTGATGGTAATATTATTATCACTAAACATGAATCGCTGGGCGGTATGGTTACTATAGAAACTGTTTCCGAACAACTTGTATATGAAATTGGCGATCCTAAAAATTATATCACTCCCGATTGCGTTGCCGATTTTACTTCAATTAAGCTGGAAGAAGTTGGAAAGGATAGAATTAGAGTATATGATGTAAAAGGTAATTCCGAAACAGAATTTTATAAAGTATCATGCTCTTATTCTTCGGGTTATTCTGCTGTGGGTACATTAACTTATTCATGGCCGGATGCATTAAGTAAAGCAAAAAAAGCTGACCAGATATTAAGAAAACGTCTGGAAAATCTTAATCTTAGTTTCGATGAAATTAGAACTGAATTTGTCGGGTATAATTCCTGTCATGGTCCGTTATCAACATATATTCATGAAGACAAAATAAATGAAGTAATGTTAAGAATTGCAGTTAGGGGAAACGATTACAATTCAATTGAGAGATTTGGAAAAGAAATTGCACCATTGATCTTAACCGGACCTCCGTCTGTAACCGGATTTGCCGGCGGAAGACCTAAACCGGCTGAAGTTGTTGCATATTGGCCGGCTCTAATTCCCAAAAAATTAGTTGAACCAAAAGTTGAGATTGTAACTATATGAAAAAAATAAAACTAATCGATATTGCACACGGCAGAAGCGGTGATAAAGGTGACGCTGCAAATGTCGGCATTATTGCCTACGATGATAGAGGTTATCAATTAATTGAAAAGTATTTAATTGCTGAAAAAGTTAAAGAGCACTTCCAGGGCATTTGTCTTGGTGAAGTTGAACGCTTTGAACTGCCGAATATAAGAGCATTGAATTTTCTCCTTCACAATACACTTGGAGGCGGGGGAACAATTTCTCTTAAACATGATGCACAGGGTAAAACTCTTGCTGCTGCATTGTTGAGAATGGAAATTGAAATTGAGGAATAACCCCTTTGTATCATTGTAGCATAAATCGTTGTTAAGAATTTTTCACTAACCTATATTGAAAGGAAAGAGGTAAATATGTTTGAAGATCAGTTAAAAAGACTAAATGAAATAGCTGAAAAGGTTAATTCGCTTAGAGGTTATCTTTAAGTTAGATGAAAAAGAAAAACAAATCTCGGATATAACAAAACAGTCGGAAGCAACTAATTTCTGGAACGATCAAAAATCTGCACAGACTCTTCTTCAAAAATCTAAATCGCTACAAACATGGGTCGATATCTGGAATGAAATTTACGGTAAGGTAATTCATCTTAAAGAATTTATTGAACTTGCAGAATTGGAACAGGATGAAAACTTAATTCCTGAAATTGAAAAAGAACTTACACTTGTTCAGAATGAATATGACAAGATAGAACTTAAGAGCATGCTTAGCGGTAAGGACGATGATAAGAACTGTATCTTAACCATTCACTCCGGAGCAGGAGGAACTGAAGCTCAGGATTGGGCCCAAATGTTAATGCGAATGTATTTAAGATGGGGCGAACAGAACGGCTATAAGATGGCTTTAATAGATTGGCTTGATGGTGATGGTGCGGGAATTAAAAGTGCAACGATAGAAGTACAGGGACCATTTGCATACGGTTACCTTAAAGCAGAAAATGGTGTTCACCGTTTGGTTCGTATATCACCATTTGATGCAAATAAAAGACGGCATACTTCCTTTGCATCCGTTTTCGTGATACCGGAAGTTGATGATACTATCGAAATAGAAATTAATCCGGCTGATCTTAGAATTGATACGTACCGTGCCGGCGGTAAAGGCGGACAGAATGTTAATAAGGTGGAAACTGCAATTCGTATTACGCATATTCCAACCGGAATTGTAGCAGCTTGCCAATCGGAACGTTCTCAAATTCAAAATAAAAATAACGCTTTCAAATTACTTAAATCGAAGCTCTATCAGCTTGAGCTCGAAAAGCAACAAGCGGAATTGAATGAAATAGAAAAAAATAAAATGAAGATTGAATGGGGAAGTCAAATCCGTTCCTACGTTTTCCATCCATATAATATGGTAAAGGATCACAGAACAAACCAGGAAACATCAGATACTCAAGGTGTAATGGATGGAGATCTTAATGAATTTATTAAAGCTTATCTTCTAAAGTTTGCAGAAAATTAGCAGACAGAGGTTTTATGTCTAAATTAAAAATGTATAAAGCCGGAACAACTATTGCAAAAGAAGGTGAACCGGCAAAAAAATTATTTGTTCTTGTCGAAGGTACTATTGGTATTTATAAAAGCAATTCTTTAATTACAGAATTTAGTAAAGAAGGTGAAATAATCGGGGAGATGAGTTTAATTCTTAAAAGACCAAGAACTGCAGAAATAAGAGCTGTAACCGATTCTCAGGTATTAGAAGTTGAAGGTGAACTTGATGAGATTGTTAAACAATACCCCGACTTATCTAAAAAAATAATTTATTCTCTTGCAGATCGTTTAACTAAAGCTACAGAAAGAATTTAATAAAATGAGAATCTCATATGAAAAGTCATACTGAGTATTTGTGGTTCAATACAACTAAAAGACGCGAGTACATTAATATTACAGGTGAAGTTGAATCTGCTTTGCACAAAAGCGGAATCAAAGAAGGAATGGTTCTCGTTTCTGCCATGCATATTACTGCCGGCGTATATGTTAATGATG
>CAZEBL010000296.1:0-3245 GCA_964510325.1 uncultured Melioribacter sp.
TACCTTCAGGGATTATAACTTCAACTGAGTCATTCATCATTCCCTGATATAATTTCAAAAATTTATCAGAATCTTCGTTTGTAGTAATCTGTAGTTTATAAGATGGATTTCCATCGAGGCTATTTATTTCATCTTCAATGGCTGGAAGAATATCAGTATTAATTGCAAGATCATCCAGATTTACAAATGAAGTTGGGATCTTCAATTCTGTTCCGATAGCTAATTTCTTTTTTATTGATATATTATTGTAGTTAGCTAGTTCATTGATACTGACATTATATTTTGAAGCAATTTGAGAAATTGTTTCGCCACGATCTACTGTGTGTATAACGTATTGCAATTTTGCGTCATCAGGAAGGTTCTTTAAATTTTCTACGAAAGCTTCATAAGATTTAGCTGGAACTTTAAGCGGATAGCCACCATCGTAATTTGGTGGAGTTGAATTTTGAGTAAGTTCAGAATTCATTTCCCTTAATAAATCAGTACTGATACCTGCACATTTTGCAAGGACATTTAAATCAATGGCTTCATTAATTTTATGGATTGAATAATCATGAGGTTTCTCATACTGAATATTTGTGAAACCATATTTTTCCGGTTGACTTGCAATTAATGTAACTGCAATGTATTGCGGTACATAATTTCTTGTTTCCCTGGGTAGGTAGGGACGAATTTCCCAAAAGTTACTTGAGCCGGCTCTTCTCATTGCTTTACGGACTCTACCCTCTCCACTGTTATAAGCAGCCAATGCAAGATACCAATCACCTAATGAATAATATAAATCACGTAAATGTCTTGCAGCAGAGTAAGTTGCTTTTTCAGGATTTCGTCTTTCATCAATATGAACATTTATATCAAGATCATAAATCCTTGCAGTACCTTTAATAAATTGCCATATACCAACAGCTTTTGCCCAGGAACGAGCCGTTGGATTCAATCCACTTTCAACCATACTTAGAAAGATTAATTGTTGAGGTACTTTTTCTTCAGCAAATACCTTTGCCATCATTGGAAAATATTTGCCTGATCGTGAAAGCCATAATTCGATATACTTGCTGCCTCGTCCAGTAAAATATTCTAAGTATTGTTCAACATGTCTGTTTACCTCTAAAGGAAAATCTCCTACTATTACTGTAATACTTTTATTATCATCTTTGTTAACAATTACAGAATCTTCTTCAATATCAAAATCAGGAATTCTTTTATTCATCCACTCTTCTAATGCGCTAATGGAAACATTCTCCGGTAATTCCTCCATACTTTCTACATAGGATTTGTAGTCGTCAACAATTGAATTCTCAAGTTCCATGAATACTTCATTTTCTTCAACATTAGGATAATAACTAAGCTTATTAATAGTAGATAGAGCTGATTCATAAAAACTGAGAGCTTCTGCTCTAAAACCCAATTTCTGTTTATACAAAGCATTAACATAATCCCGTCTTGCATTTTCAAGCATTTCATTTACAATGGATGTTATTGATACTCTTGTTGTATCAGATCTTAAGTTTTTAGAAGTTCGGGTTGTAGAATTAAAAGTGCTGCAAGCATTAAAAGTGATGATTAAAAATATGATTAGAAGAACTTTTCTCACGAGCACTCCATTTGTTTGATTTTCGGTTGCAATTTAATCTCTTATAAATTTTTTGTCAAGCTTAATATTATATAATTGCGTTTACCCTTTGTTATTAAATAAGTTAGCTATTCAACCACTATAAGGGAAGGTTACAATGCTTTTTCTTTGGGTTGGAATCAACTTTAGTTTTTAGGAGTTGAAATGAGCCAATTAACCTTTGACGGGTCTCTCTTGGAATAATTACTTCATCAATATATCCACGTTCAGCCGCAATATAAGGGTTCGCAAATTTGGTAATATATTCTGAAAGTAAGTTATCTAATTTTTTTACCGGGTCATTGGCCGAAGAGATTTCTTTTTTAAAGATTATTTCGACAGCACCTTTAGGACCCATTACTGCTATTTCTGCACTTGGCCATGCAAAATTAAAATCACCTCTTATGTGTTTAGAATTCATTACGTCATAAGCACCACCATATGCTTTTCGTGTTATAACGGTAATCTTTGGTACAGTTGCTTCGCAAAATGCAAATAGTAACTTCGATCCATGCCTGATAATTCCATTCCATTCCTGTTCGGTTCCTGGTAAAAATCCTGGTACATCTTCAAGTACAAGCAATGGAATATTAAATGCATCACAAAATCTTATAAATCTTGCACCTTTTACTGAAGCATTAATATCCAATACTCCAGCTAATACAGAAGGTTGATTAGCAATAATCCCCACGGATAAACCGCCAATACGTCCAAAACCAACAATAATGTTCTGGGCATAATTCGAATGGACTTCCAGAAATTCCCCTTCATCAACGAGTTGATGAATTATCTCTTTCATATCATATGGTTTATTCGGATTTTCCGGAATAATTGTATCTAATGCCGGCAAAATAAAATCGTTATTAAAATCAAATTCCTTCTCAGGAGGTAAGTCCTTCCAATTTAGTGGAATGTAACTAAAAAGCTTTCGGATATTAAGTAGAACTTCAATTTCACTATCAAATGCAAAATGTGCAACACCACTTTTTACTGAATGTGTATCGGCACCACCTAAATCTTCAAAAGTTACTTCCTCGTGTGTGACAGTTTTAACAACATTTGGACCTGTAACAAACATGTGACTTGTATTCTTAACCATAAAAATAAAATCAGTAATAGCTGGTGAATAGACAGCTCCGCCAGCACATGGACCAAGGATAGCAGAAATTTGTGGAATAACTCCGGATGCAAGTGTGTTTCTTAAAAATATTTCGGCATAACCGCCAAGACTAACAACACCTTCCTGAATTCGAGCACCGCCGGAATCGTTTAAACCAATTACAGGAATTCCAATTTTCATTGCCATATCCATAATCTTACAGATTTTTTCAGCATGTGTTTCTGAAAGTGAGCCGCCAAAAACTGTAAAATCCTGACTAAAAAGTGCAACCTGTCTTCCATCTATCTTTGCAAATCCTGTTATTACTCCATCACCGGCAATTCTCTGTTTATCAAGCCCGAAATCATTTGAACGGTGTTTAACAAATAAATCAATCTCCTGAAAACTACCTTCATCAACAAGAAGTAAAATCCTTTCACGGGCTGTTAGCTTACCTTTTTCATGCTGCTGTTTTATTTTTGCATCACCACCGCCGAGTTTTGCTTCCTCTCGAACTTTTTCAAGATTTTCTAT
>CAZEBL010000297.1:0-3236 GCA_964510325.1 uncultured Melioribacter sp.
TTATAATCGATACACAAAAAAATGTTTTTTATGGAACATCCGATCCCCGTGGATACGGAAAAGCTACAGGATATTAATATGGTTTTGGGAATAGGAATAGATATAATCGAAATTGACCGGATAAAGAAGAGTATCGACCGTTTTGGAGATAAATTCTTAAAAAAAATATATACTACTATTGAATTAGAGTATTGCCTCAGGAAGAAAAATAAATATCAGCATTTAGCCGCACGCTTCGCAGCCAAAGAAGCAATTTATAAGGCATTGTCTAACGATACCAGTGAAGTTTATAGCTGGCAAGATGTAGAGATTTACAACGAAGTAAATGGCTTACCAAAAGTAAAGTTTTATGGAACTCTGAAAGATTACCTTAACCATGGTAAGGAACTTAAGATTTCTATGAGTCACTCTGAACACTATGTAACGTGCGTAGCGATTTTATATTCTGCAAAGTAAAACATAAATATGTCCTGACTTTCGTCAGGACTTTATTCAGACTTTTCTAAAATCAACAAATCAGAATATTTCACAGGTTTTTTTTAATAAATTCTTCTAACTCATTTTCAAAATTGTTCTTACTTATTATCACTGTAAGCGCAACAGAAAAATCTTTTATTTTTCTATAATCGCTCATAAATTCTCTCGTAATATATTCTCTAACCACTTTCCCATCACTGCTTAAACTATCTTTATTTGGGTGATCAATATAAAATACCTCATTGTTAACACAGAAATCCATTATTTTTTTTGGAAGTGTATTTGTCCATAATAATGTTACTACAACCTTTTCATCAACTCTATTAGGGATTACGATTAGACCACGTTCAGCTGTTGGATCTACTTTAAAACCCTTAGATAGATAAAAATCTTTGAATATTTTATAACCGATAGTTGCATAAGGCTCAGAACTTGCAAAAGCTGGAAATATGAGTGATATTTTTTTAGAGTCGTTCTGCGCTGAGGAATTACTACTTAGAAATATCAATAGAAGTACTAATAATACCGGCACTATCTTTAACTGCTTTAGGGTTAACATTGCAACCTCCAGTTTGTTAATAAATAGTCACCATTTAGTAGATGACCTTAAAGCAGTCAAGATTTACTTAATACCTCCAAAAATAATTTATTAGTAAGCTTTATAAAACTATTATACCAATATACGGTTAAACCTTCTTATGATTTATATCCTACAAGTAAAACAACATTGTATCTTAGTAGACGTTGTAAGGTGTCCGCAACTTAATTTATTTTCTTGTGCATATAATTTCAGTTAAATAAACTAACCCAAATATAACTACTAATACCACGACCTTTAGAATTTATTCAGCCAAAAGCAGGAGCGTTCTGTTAGAAACAATTACTTCTCTCTAAATGAATTTCTTAAAATGCTTTCATTAAAATTATCACTTACCACACCTTCAGAAGCATACCGATATAATGCGGCAGTGTATATTGTATTCAATGTTGATGCTATAATTATTATTAATAATGATACTATTGCGAATAACACACCTACAGAAATTGTAACCATATGCATTCTTTCTAAAGACGAATAGATTACAATGGGTAGAAATAAAATTAGCAGTCCAATAACAATTAAGCTGAAGAACAACCCGATGCCAATATTACCGATTAATTGTTCACCCCATGTTTTTTTCAGAAGTTGGGTGCTTCTTTTTACTGCTTCTATTGGACCTATTCCTTCAGTAACCAAAATGGGTACAACTGAAAATGTTGCGATATTCCAGGCAAAGTTTGATATGAATGAAAATATTTTTCCAAACACACCTAATCTTTCCTGAATCCAATTCAAAATTATTCCAATGGTTGATGAGATAAGAGCATAACCAATAATAGGCAGAATATGACCAGATGCAATTCTAATTCCATCTGAAAGAGTTGGATTACCTCCTTTTAATCTGATTAACGCGGCACTAACAAGCGCCGAGTTTAGAAAAATGATTACAAAATAAATTAGGAAGTAATAAATAAATAGAAATGGAAGTACTGAAATCTTAAAAACCGATACAGTTTTTTGAACATCACTATTCATGAAAATTGGGATAGCAAATGAAATAGTAATTAACAGAACAGCAATGGATGAAATAATTGGAAAGATTATAAGCTCTTTGTCAGATTTCAGTACTTTTGCACTTGCTTTAATCATTGCCCATGAATTACTTAATTTTTCTCCCATTTTATCTCCAATTGATTATTAATAACGACGTTT
This sequence comes from uncultured Melioribacter sp., assembly GCA_964510325.1. Taxonomy (GTDB): domain Bacteria; phylum Bacteroidota; class Ignavibacteria; order Ignavibacteriales; family Melioribacteraceae; genus DSXH01. Next base: position 2,231 of record CAZEBL010000297.1, read on the forward strand.
TTTTTAAGCCGCCGTCCATAACAGCGATGCAGCTTTGAAAACCAATGCCGATGATTATTTATAAATTCATTTTGTTAACAAACCTTAAAGAGCAACTAACTTTTGTAACTATACTTTTTACCAACACCAATGCCGCACAGTTTAAAGCGGTCGGTCAGATGTTATGTTTGAAAAGTCTCATTGATTATTTTGTTTTACAATAAATATCTGAGGAGACTTATCATGGACAATCTATCATTCAAGAACAATACTTTCTTTGTTGGTATTGATACTCATCTTAAGAGTTGGAAGGTTTCTATACGCAACTCTGGTTTAGAACTAAAAACTTTTTCTATGAACCCATCACCTGCTGAACTCTTTGTTCATTTAACAAAACATTATCCGGGTGGCACATTCAATATTGTTTATGAAGCCGGATTCTGCGGCTTTTGGCCTCTAAGAAAATTCAAAGAACTTGGGATCAATTGCATCGTTGTTAATCCAGCAGATATCCCTTCTTCTAATAAAGAAAAAGTTGTTAAGACCGATCCTACTGACTCCCGTAAACTAGCACGTGAACTTGAAAACAATTCTCTTAGACCTATCTATATCCCTGATGTTTATACCGAACAACTTCGTTCTCTTATGCGTCTTCGTTTTCAATTAGTTCAAACGCAAACAAGAATTAAAAACAGAATTAAAATGCTTCTATATAATTATGGTATCATAATTCCAAAAGAATATCTTAATAACACTCGTTGGTCCGGTGCATTTATTAATTGGCTGCATTCTGTTAAGTTCTCATGTAATGTCGGTCAGCTTGCCCTTAACAATCTTCTTCTTCAACTTCAGCAGTGCAGAGGTAATCTTAATCTTGCTCTTCGCCAACTTAGAGCAGAAGCTAAAAACAAATCAATCGAACCAATTATTAATTCTCTTATTTCTGTTCCTGGTATTGCTTTTATAACAGCTATGAGTCTTTATACAGAAATTATTGACATCAATCGTTTTAAGGACTTTGATCACC
>CAZEBL010000298.1:0-3236 GCA_964510325.1 uncultured Melioribacter sp.
ATGAGCTTCCTTTCTATCCAGAGCAAGAGGATGACAATCAGCAATCCTATAATGGGGACAAATGAATATATGTAAATTGAATAGAAATCCTTAAAACGTGTTTGAATGAGAAAGTAACTGGAAATAATTTTAGCTAAAAGTGAAATCAATGCAATCCCGATGATAAAACCAGAAAGACCAAGAATAATTGATAATAAAAAATTAATTGAGAGTACATTACTGAATGATAATGCGTTATTAATAATCCAACCATTGATAGATATTTTTAATCCCGCAATAATAGTTAGAACAATTACATAATTCTTATGATCTGATTGAATGATTTTTTCTGCTGCATTCATAGGTGCTTCGAGTAATAATGATATTATTTCCCAAAAATCAATATTTGGAATCTTAGACCTTAAAAAAGCATTACACTCTTTACATGTATATGCGAATAATGGATTCTCTGAATTGCAGCTTTTACAAACTAAAAAATTTTTCAAATCAGAATCTGACTTTAAATGATAAAGTAAGTTTATTATTATTCATTTCTTCCGAAACATTAAAATCGAATAAATGGGCATCAACAAAGGCATCAACTAAATTTAGAAAATAAGCCAATCCAATAAATACTGCGTTTAAGTCTCTTTGATCTTTGTAAGACTCCCTATATGTTAAGTATGTTTGGTTGTCAACATTAGCAGAATATAGATCACGGTATTTCTTATACTTATTATTACTATCATTCCACAGATAACCTAAGTATCCTAATGCACCCCAAACAACAGGAATTTTCCAATAAGACTCATTATAAAACTGACCAAAGCCCGGAAGAATTGCGCTTCTTAATACAGCACTCCACGGAGATTTTGTCATACGGAATTTAGTTGTATCCGATTGATTTTCTGAGGTGAAATTCTGTGCAGTACTGTTTGATACAGATAAAAGTATGATTATACATGTAAACAGTATTTTAATTATATGCTTTTCCAATGATCTCAAATAATTCTAATAGTCTTTCTAATTCGTCCTTAGAATAAAATTCGATTACTAATTCACCGGCACCATTCTTTTTTGCTTTACAATGAACCTTAGTGCCAAGGATACCCTGAATTCTTTCTTCTAAATCCTTTTGTGATAATTTCGCCTGATCTGAAGTAATTCCGATAACAGTTTTCTTCTTCTTGCTATTTTGCCCTTCAATTATATTTCTTACTAATTCCTCAACTCTTCTTACAGGTAGATTTTTTTTGATTATTTTATCTAGGATTTCAATTTGCAATGTTTCATGCGGTAAACTTATTAATGCCCTTGCATGTCCGGTAGTAATTTCGTCCTTAATTAAACTCATCTGAACTTTTTGAGGTAATTTTAAAAGTCTAATAAAATTTGTTACAGTGGTTCTATCTTTACCAACTTTCGTAGCAATTTCTTCCTGGGATAAATTACATTCATCCATTAACCTTTTATAGGCATTTGCAATTTCAATGGGGTTTAGTTTTTCTCTTTGAATATTTTCAATAAGAGACAATGCAAGCATTGCTTCTTTAGTCTCAACCTTTATAATGTATGCAGGAATCTCTTTTATCCCAATTTCTTTACAAGCTCTTAGTCTTCTTTCACCTGAAATTAACTCATATTTATTATTTTCAATCCTTCTTACAGTTATTGGTTGAATAAGACCATTCTCAAGAATTGATTTTTTTAATTCCTCAAGTGCTTCAGCATCAAAATTAGTTCTGGGCTGGAAAGGATTTGGTGAAATCTGTTCAACAGCAATTTTTGCAAGGATATCAAATGATTTGCCATCATCTTTTTGTATATCTTTACTAGAAATGGCAACAGGTGAATCAATTTTATCTTTAAGTTGTGGATTTATAAGAGCATCCAGGCCTCTTCCCAAAGGTGTCTTCATCTTCTATTCTCTCATTCTTTTCGGTTCTAAATTACTTCGCTGTAATAATTCCGATGCAAGAGAAATATAATTTTGAGCTCCTACAGAACTAGCATCATACAAAATAACAGGTTTAGAATAACTTGGAGCCTCGGACAAACGAACGTTTCTATGTATTACTGTGTTATAAACTTTAGAACCAAAGTACTTTTTAACTTCCTCAACTACTTGATGGGATAATCTTAATCTAGTATCGAACATTGTCAGGAGAACACCTTCAATATTTAAATTCTCATTCAAGCTCTTCTTAACAATGTTTATTGTATTCAATAACTTACCCAATCCTTCCAATGCAAAATACTCGCACTGAACAGGTATTAACACTGAATCTGCACATGTTAAGGAATTTAATGTAAGTAAACCTAAAGAAGGCGGACAATCGATAAAAATAAAATCATATTTATACTCAATTTCCTTCAATCCATTTTTTAATAGGAACTCCCTATTATCCATTGAAACAAGTTCAACTTCTGCTCCTACCAAATTAATAGTTGAAGGAAGAAGATCGAGAAAAGGCATATAAGTATTTACAATACAATTTTCTACCTTTTCTAAACCAACTAAAACCTCATACACTGATTTATCATTTTGTTCAACGCCAATTCCCGATGTTGAATTTGCCTGGGGATCGATATCAATTAACAAAGTTTTATACTCAGCTGCAGCTATAGATGCCGAAAGATTAATTGCGGTAGTTGTTTTACCTACTCCGCCTTTTTGATTTGCAATAACTATTTTTTTTGCCATATATGTATTATTTATTACAGTTCAATTTGCTGACCGAAATCCACTACGATACACTTCTTACCTAATTTTTCAACTTTCTGTTTAAATTCTTTTGGATCTGCGTTTATAACAGGGAACGTGTTATAGTGCATAGGTATAGCAACTCCGGGATTAGTTAACTCAACCGCTTTAACAGCATCATTGATACCCATCGTAAAATTATCACCAATAGGTAAAAGCATATAGTCGATGGGTGTCATTTCACCTATCAGTTTCATGTCATAAAACAATCCTGTGTCACCAGTGTGGTAAAGATTTTTTCCATCGATTGATAATATAACACCTGAAGCCTCGCCCCCGTAATGGTTATCCGGTGTTAATGACCCATGATGTGCAATTGTAAACTTTATCCGTCCAAAATCGAAATTGTAGCTACCACCGATATGCATATTATGTGCACTAAATCCATTTGAAGAACAATAATTTGCTAATTCATTAACACAGATAAATGTTGAATTGCATCTTTTTGCAATTTTAAATGCATCCCCAATATGATCGCCATGTGCATGTGTAA
>CAZEBL010000299.1:0-3209 GCA_964510325.1 uncultured Melioribacter sp.
GTTAATATAAAACTGTGCGATAAGGAATATTTAATCAGCTACAATTTATTCGATAAACTATTTATTGATTCTAAACCACAGGATGCATCAATGTATATTTATGATTCTCTTATGGCAAGAACACCAAATTTTGTTAATGTAAATGAATTTCAGACGGTGTCTTTAAGAAAGAATGGATTATCAAAATCGATACACTCTAAAGAATTATCACTTTACAACACAATCCCGTTGCAATTACCTGTTACTGAGAAGAGCGAAATATTTTCCGAATCGGATTGGTTCAAGGTTCTTGTTGGTACTGCTACAATATTTGGTGCTGTCTCGGCATATTTCAAAATTAAAGCCGATAACTGTTATGATGAATATCTAAAATCTAAAGACCCCGAAAAACTTAACGAAGTGAACCGGTTCGATCTTTATAGTGGAATTTCATTCGGGCTTCTTCAAATCAACTTCGGCTACCTTATTTATAAGTTTCTAATAGAATGATTTTACCGATACTCCATATTACTTAATTATAAAATCACCCGTCTCGAATAGAAAGAAGGGTGAACATCTATTAAAGTATTACTCCTAAAAAATAAAATAATTTGCACCGACTGCCACTTGGAATATATTACTTTTGCTTCTGTCGTAATAGTACATACCTGATGGAAGGGAATAGTTTATAAAACTATAATTAATACTTGTCTCAAGAGCGAAATAACTCGTAACAAAGAAATTTATTCCACCGGTTAACTTGATTTCTGTTGATTTTAGTTTATCATTAATGGATGAATATCTTTGTTCATTTTATAAAATTGAGTGGATTATTGCTTAAATTAATAAATTTGAGAAGATTGGAACATTACTTGGGAAATTTTAATTATCCCTTCATTTTTATTTTTTCAGTAAGTTTTTGTCTGTATTTAATTAATTTTTCAGATGCTGAAACATGATAATAGTGAGGATTTATTAATCTCTTTACACCATCATGAAGATGTTCCAGATCGTAATTCCTTTTTAATCTAATCTCATCTATAGAAGGGAAATTATAGACTAAGTTGCCATCAATAAAGACGTTATTAAGAAGTGGTTCAATGATCGATAATTCTTTTTTATCAATTCTTCTTACGATGTTTTCTTCAACGGGATGGTGCAAAATATAATTATTGAAAGAATTTATTTTCTCGTCGGCTAAGCAAATTAAATCCGCTGTAGCTTTACCGCTGTTATCATACATTCTATAAATCTGTTTATTACCAGGCAAAGTCGATTTTTCAAGATTATCGGAAATTTTGAGTGTTCCGTTCCAGTTGGTTTTATGTTGAATTGAAACAAGTTTATATACACCACCTAATGCAGGACTACCTAAGGAAGTAATTAAATTTGTTCCTACGCCAAATATCAATCTCTTAATAACTGTATCGGCATCTAACCCTTCTTTAGGAGCTTCAGTTAATATTTGAGCTATTATTTGCCAGATACTTAATTCATCAAGCTCATTAGAGAGAACTATTTTAATATCATTCAATTTTGCATCGCTAAGCAGTTTAGCTGCTTTTATTGAAAGAAAAGCTAAATCCCCTGAATCCAGACGAATACCAATAGGTCGGTGACCTTTTCTAATCAATTTTTCAAATACTTTTATAGCATTCGGTATTCCGCTTTTCAATGTATCGATAGTGTCGACTAATAGAATGCAATCATCCGGGTAAAGATCTGCAAAAGCTTCAAATGCATCCAGTTCTGTATAACCAAGCGATAAAAATAATTGAACTAAACTGTGTGCATGTGTTCCTTTAGGTGTTTTATTCAAAATATGAGAAATTCCAACATTGGAAGTAAAATCAACCCCACCGATCAATGCACCTCTTACACCTGCTATTGCACCACGATCCTGAGCTCTTCGAGCTCCGAATTCAATCACAATATTTCCTCGAGTTATTTCTTTAAGTCTTGCAGCTTTGGTTGCAATTAAAATCTGGTAGTTAAGTTGATTTAATAATGGAGTCTCAAGAATCTGTGCAATAGCTAATGGTGCAGTAACAACTGTTATAGGTTCATAAGGATGCACAGCTCTTCCTTCTGATATTGCTTTTAAACTAACGGAATCGAAGTTACCGTTTTTTAATAACCACTTAAGAAAATCATCGTGAAATAAATTTTTCCCCTTTTCATTTTTATGTTGTTTGAGAAATAAAATATCCCTTCTGGTTATTCTTGTATTTTGCATCCAGTCAACAAGCCATTCTAAGCCGGCATAGATACAATAACCGGCTTTATGACTTCCATAATCGGGATATCTTCTAAAAAAATGATCGAATTGTGCGGTAATCTCGTGAAGGCCATTCTTAAAAAATAACTGTGCCATCGAAAGTTGATACTGATCGGTAAATAAAAATCCTTCTGTTACTTTCTGATTAAATTTCTTTAGCATATCAAACCACTTGATTACTTGTTATAAAATCAACATTTCTTTCTTTAAGCTCTTTCTTAATTATTGCAAAGTTATTTTGATCAATTGACTTTACAGCATCTTCAATAACTGTAACATTAAAACCTTCATTCAAAGCATCTTTGGTAGAATAATAAACACAAAAATCGCCGGCCAATCCTGTTATAAAAATTTTATCAATATTTCGACCTTTAAGATACGGTGCTAATCCTGTTGATTTAATATGACCGTTATCGTAAAAAGCACTATAACTGTCTATTTCAGTCTCCATACCTTTTCTTACAATCAACTCAACTTTATTTGTTGAAAAATTTTTGTGGAATTCAGCACCTTTAGTTCCTTGAACGCAATGGTCTGGCCATAAAATTTGTTCTATTCCATTAAGAATTATTTTATCAAAAACATTCTTGCCGGAATGATTTGATGCAAAGCTTTTATGATTTTTTGGATGCCAGTCTTGAGTTGCAACAACCAGATCAAATTTTTCCTGAAGTAGGTTTATAACAGGAATAATATTATCTCCTTCAGGAACAGAAAGAGCACCGCCTGGAATAAAATCGTTCTGGATGTCAACAATTAGTAGAGCATTCATAATAAATCTATTCTCCTAATTTATACTAGTGCGCATCAAGCCAGTTATCTCCAACTCCGGTTTCTACTAAAACAGGAACGTTTAACGGAAGAGCTTCTTCCATCAATTGTTTCACAAGTGGAATTAAATCATCAATTTCATTTTTGTGTGCATCAAAGACTAACTCGTCATGTACCTGTA
>CAZEBL010000300.1:0-3207 GCA_964510325.1 uncultured Melioribacter sp.
AAAGCCCTCAATAAAATTCTGGAATTGAAGATCACCCGTTAAAAAAATCCAGGCGGAGGCGAGTATAATATTTAGAAGTAGTCCATTCATCTTACAACCCCAAGCACTGCTTCAATATAACTTTGCTTATCTAATAACTGATCGGCAGCTCGTTCTGCAATTTTGAGAAATGGTTCTACGTTTATACCGATAGTAATTGTAATCAATGCTAATAACACAATTGGTGTAAACAATATTATACTTTTATGAAGGACTAATTTCTCGGTCTTATTAATTTCATTAACAGGGTCTTTCCAAAAAGCTTCATTCCAGATTTTTATCATAGAAAATAATGTTAGCAATCCAACGAATAAAGAAACACCAACAATTAAAAACTGGTTAATATCAATACCGGCTTTAACAACAAGAAACTTTGCCCAGAATCCGGATAACGGTGGAATACCGGCAAGCGAAAGTGCTGGAATTAAAAATAGTAAGCCGAGCAATGGATAAACTTTATACAGACCGCCAATTTCCTTCAGTTTATAACTTCCACTATATTTTTGAACGACTCCGCTAATCAAAAATAAATTTGTCTTTACAATAATATGATGAATGATATAAAAAATAGCGCCTGTTATTGCAAACCGTGTATATAAACCAAGTCCCATTGTCATGTATCCAATCTGACTTATAATATGGAAAGATAGAATTCTTCTAAATTCCATTTGAGAAGCAGCACCAAAAACTCCGGTTAGCATTGTGAGCCCGGATAATACTAATATTACGGTATGAGTAAACTCAATGTTGTTAACAAAAATTAATGTGAATACACGGATCAAAGAATAAACGCCTACCTTGGTTAATAAACCGGCAAATATAGCAGAGACTGCAGCAGGAGGTGTATGGTAAGATGCCGGTAACCAGAAAAATAACGGGAACATTGCAGACTTAATACCAAATGCTATTAAAAACAACATCGAAACAATTGTCGCCATATCTGGATTATTAATCAGTGGAAGTTTTCTTGCAAGATCTGCCATATTAAGAGTTCCGGCAAGTCCGTATAAAATTCCAACTCCGGCAAGAAACAACGCTGATGAAAGTAAATTCAAGGTAACATACTTTATTGCACCTTCAAGTTGTTCCCTTTTCCCGCCGAGAGCAAGAAGAACAAAAGAACTAATCAGCATTACTTCAAACCAGACGTAGAGATTAAAAATATCACCGGTTAAGAATGCTCCGTTAATACCCATTAATAATATTTGCAACAGGGGATAGAAACCGAACTTCTCCCGATCATTATCCATTGTTGCTAAAGAATAAATTGCGGTAGCTAAAGAAATAATAGCTGTAATCAAAACCATTATTGAACTTAACAAATCCGATACGAGCGTAATACCGAATGGAGCTGGCCAGCTACCTATTGTAATAGATTGAATTCCTGAATGTTCTGTAAATTGAAAAAGTAATATTGCTGCAGCAAGAGAGATGAGAGATCCTAACAAATTAATAATTCTATGTGCTTTGAAATTTTTCCAGAAAAGGAACATTACAATAGCAAAGAATAAGGGCAATATGATCGGTAATATCATCAGCATTATTGATCCTGTTCGTCTGTAGATTTCATATCATCGAGGTCATCAGAATTAACTGATTGATAAGCGCGTTTGAATAGAACAATTGCAAAAGCTTGAACACCAAAACCAATTACTATTGCAGTTAGAATTAATGCTTGCGGCAATGGATCTGCAAAAGGTTCTGTAATAATTCCTTCCATATTAACAAATGCCGGTTTACCGTTAGTAATTCTTCCAACAAGAAAAATCAATAAGTTTGCTGCATGACCAAGCAGAATTAAACCGATTATAACTTTGACAAAACTCTTTCTCATCAAGAGGTATAATCCGCCTGTGTAAAGTAAACCTATTATTATCACCAGAAGAAAATCCATTATTTATCCTCTTCGGCTAAAGCAAAAATTATTTTTGTTACAATTCCTAAGACAAGAAAATAAACACCAACATCAAATAAAAAGGGGGTGCCGATTTTTCCAATAACCGGGACTTCATTTTTCAACCATAACCCTGTCATAAAAATTTCACCATAGAATAAAGAAATTAGCCCGCTTATAAGAGCTAACATTAATCCAACAGCAATTAAAATTAAGGGTTCGATTCTAAGAAATTTTTTTGCATCTTCAACGCCATTAGCAATGGTAAACAATGCATAAGCAGCTGCTGCAATCAAACCTCCTACAAATCCGCCGCCCGGTTCATTATGTCCTCTTAACAATAAAAAGAAAGAAAAAATTAATAGCATAGGAATAAGGTATTTTACCGCAGTAGATAGTATAATCGAATCTCTCATTCTAATCCTCGTGCTTTCTTAGTTTAAGCAGAGCGAAAACGCCAATTGCAGCAATAGCAAGAACAGTAATCTCACCCATCGTATCAAGAGCACGGAAATCAACCAGTATTACATTAACTATGTTTTTCCCTTTTGCAAGTGGCAGACTGTTTTCTGCAAAATATTTTTTTAATTCCGAAGTCATTGGTTCAGAAATAATTATTAAGGCAAGTAAAGCCATTAATAATCCACCTGAACCGGCAACAATAAAATCTCTAATTCTCCTTCTGGTTGAATAAAACTGAATGAACTTTGGCAGTTTATAAATAACCAGTACAAAAATTATGACGGTTAATGTTTCCACTGCAAATTGAGTCATTGCAAGATCGGGTGCACTGTACATTAAGAAAATTATTGCAACAAGATAACCCACAACACCTACACCAATAATTGATACTAATCTCGATTTTGCTCTAACTGCAATGTATGTAGCACTTATCATTATTATTGTTATAATAATTTCCAGAAGATTAGGAGTAAATGATACATTTATATGTGCTGCCTCTTTAAAGTTGAATAGAGTATAACCAGTTATTAAAACTGTTGTAGCAACTATCCATATAATGTAATAACGAAGGTAACCACTCTGAAAAAGTTTTGTGCTGTTCTTAGCAAACTTTATTGTTCCATCTAAAATAATTTCATAGTAATAGGATGGTTTTAAATAATTTGTAAAAGAAAAAAGTGAGATAATATTTTTAATTCTTTCCCGACCAAAATATAGTAGAACTCCAAGCGTTACAGTTAATATGCTTAACCCAAGTTCAAGGGTAAATCCATGCCATAGTTTAACAGGTATATTTAATTTTTTTGTAATTA
>CAZEBL010000301.1:0-3179 GCA_964510325.1 uncultured Melioribacter sp.
AGTTCCTTTGTAATTTCATAAAGACACGTTAATTCTTTAACGCGTTCTCTTAATTGAAGCTCAAGGCTGGAGATACGATTGAATTCCTCTTCGAAACCAAGTATAAACGAACCGTCGTTCAATGATACAGAGGGAACAATAATAATTCTTCTATCCGAATCTGGAATACTTACTAGCGAGGGTTGATTACTCTGCTTTGCTTTTTCAAGAGAATTTTTTAAGCTGTTAAAGAATAGAGTATTTTGAGATAGATCAGAAAAGATAATATTACTTTCGGCAAGTGAATTTTTGAATGACCCGCCGCAAAAAAGGAGAGTGTAATTGTATCCGATAATTGCAATATTTTCATACAACTCTTTAATCAGCTCATAACCACTTAAACCCGACGTAACCATACTAAACAAGTTTACTTTTTACATTACTAAAATAATAATTCTCCTGATAATGAATAACAGGTTTAACCGGGTCGAATGTAGAAAGATCAATTTTTGTTGTGGCAAAATTTATTACCTGTTCATTGTATCCGTTATTAAAATATTCCTTTATCCAGGATCGGTTTATTCCACCGTATTTATAATACCGGTTCACTCTCCGTATTTCATTCATTATTTCATCTAAGGAATTATATTTGAATTCATCAGAAAAATATTTGGCAAGTTCTACAATTATGTTCCAGTTCTCATAACCATTATTACGGTTAATTATGCGTGGTGCAATCTGAACAATATTATCGCACCTCGTATAACTGCCGGACTGTTCTATATAAGTTGCTGCCGGTAAGACAACATCTGCTTCTGCTGTTGTATTTGTCTGGAATGAATCGCATACTACCATAAATTCTATTCCGTTAAAATATTTCTTATTATTTCTAATTATAAGAGGATCTTCACCAAATATTAAAATAGCTTTTATTTCGCCACGTCTTAACTTTCTTGCAAGATCAGTATCAACAAAAACGTTTGTAAGGTCCGTATTCCATGCTTCACCAATTCGTTTAATTTCGTTCACCTCTGATTTCTTAACGTAACCCGGTAAATATCCAGGAGTTGCACCCATTTCTGTAAATCCAACCGAGTTATTGAATTCGCGCAATATTATAATTCCATTATCAGGTTTACCGATTCTTCCAGTAAGATGTAGAAAATTGCCGACTGCTTTTATATCGTTAATTGATTTATCTGATGTAGAATCAAGGTTAGAAATAAAAATTATATTAGAATTTAATTTCTTAAGATGATTAAGAAATGCAGAATATTTTTCGTTATCAAGTTCACAATACCTGTAAATATCTTCTTCATTGGTATCTGTAAGTTCGCTTTGTAATTTATTCAGATCGGTTTGATGCCTTCTTAAGAAATCGTGATCAATAACATTATCTTCAATACAGGATTTAATAAGATTATTAATAAGAATTGTATTAGTGCCCTTCTTAGTATCAATCCATAGATCGGCATATTTTGTAAGACTTATTTCCGATGAATTAATTAATATAAGTTTGGCTCCCTTTTTCTGTGCAGCTTTAATCTTTAGCTCCATTACAAGATTTTCATCGGATAAATTGGAATTGATTACAACAATAACATCGGCATTTTCAATTTCGTCAATAGTTACTGTTGAAGAAGTAAAACCGATTATATCATCAAGACTATTTTGCTCAAGCCCGTAAAGCATGTTGGAGAAACTTGAGATATTATTATTTTTTAATCCAGCACGAGCAAATTTCTGCAACAGATATAATTCTTCATTTGATAGTTTGGGAGAAGCGATTATAGCAACCGAATCATTCCCATATTCATCTATAATAGATTTCAGTTTGTTCTCTACATAAAGTAATGCTTCATCTATTTTTACATTATGAATCAATCCATGTTTTCTAACCATCGGATTCAGTATTCTATTCTTCTCTAAAAGAAATCTATAACCGAATCTTCCTTTACTGCAAAGGAATCCATCATTATGTGAGTTTTTTATTGAATCGGTAGTGTTTGCCACATAGAAAATTTCATCATTAATTTTCTTAAAGTTAACTTTGCATCCAATAGAACAGAAGTTACAAATTGTTTCGTTATTTTCTTTAGGTAGAGTTCCAAGAATTTTGAATGGATATTTTTCGCTTATTGCACCTGTGGGACAAGCATCAATACAATTACCACAGCCGATACAATTTGTATCTAATAGAGCTTTTTCCATTGCAGGTTTAACAACCGATTTGAAACCCCTGTAAACAAATCCGAGAGCAGAAACTTTTAATACTTCCGAACAGGTTCTAACACATCTACCGCAATTGATACACTTATTAGGATCCATCAAAATAAAAGGATGTCTTCCATCAACTAAATATTTTTTTGTTTCACCTATAAAATCTGAAATATCGATATTGTATTCGTCACAATATTTTCTCAACTGGCAGTCAGAGTATTCAGAGCATCCGCATTCAAGACATCTTCCGGCTTCATTTAGGCATTGAGTCTCCGAAAATCCCAATTCAACTTCCTGAAAATTATGAGTACGGTCGGTCACGGAGATTTCTTTCATCTTTTCGCGTGCTAATTTTTTTACATGTTCAAACTCTCTATCGGTTATGTTAGCTAATTTATTTTTAAGACTGTAAAATTTATGGGGAGATTTATTTACATGACCGGTCTGGAAATACTCCATAATTGATTTGGCTGCTTTTTTACCTTGTGCAATGGACATAATAGCAGTTAAGGGACCTGTTACAACATCTCCTCCGGCAAAGACACCGGGAATTGACGTCTCCATAGTTTCGTTATCAACATGAATCGTCCCCCATTTTTCGAGTGAACAATCATTATCAAATTTAACAAAACCTGTATCAACGGATTGTCCAATTGCACCGATCAGGTAATCGCAATCGATTATAAACTCTGAACCGGCTTTAGGAACCGGTTTAGGTCGCTCACCCGGTTTACCTTCTACAAGTTCCATCTTCAAACATTCAATTGCTTTCAGTTTATTATTATCGGCGATAATCGTTTTGGGATTTGTAAGGAACAAAATTTCAATACCTTCTTTCTGTGCCGCTTCAATTTCTTCATGATTAGCCGGCATCTCATGAATACTTCTTCGGTAAACAATTTTAACTTCCTCAGCACCGCATCTTAAAGCTGTGCGAGCCGCATCTATTGCTGTATTGCCCCCGCCAACAACAATTACTT
>CAZEBL010000302.1:0-3151 GCA_964510325.1 uncultured Melioribacter sp.
TAAGCGTTTGTTTCGTAAACGCTAATATATTTTCTATCGTTTTTCTTTCTTTCAAATTTTACAAATCCATCAATTGCTGCAAAAAGAGAATGATCACCGGCCTTCTTAACATTTTTACCCGGATGGAAATTTGTACCTTTTTGTCTTACTAATATTGATCCGGCGGTTACTTTTTCACCACCAAATGCTTTTACACCAAGATATTGCGGATTACTATCGCGACCGTTTCTTGATGAACCTTGACCTTTTTTATGTGCCATAATTAAACCTCCAGTAACTAAGCTATTTTAGTTACTTCTATTCTTGTTAAAAATTGTCTATGCCCTCTTGTTTTTTTATAGGAAATTATTCTCTTTTTCTTAAAAACAATTACCTTATCATCTTTAACATGCTCAAGTACTTTTGCATGAACCTTTACACCTTTAACTGATGGTGTGCCTATTTTCGTTGTTTTATCATCATTCAATAACAAAACATTATCGAATATAACTTCTGTATCAGGTTCGGCTTCGAGTCGGGGGACATAATACTTTGTATTTTCAGTTACCTTAAACTGTTGTCCTGCAATATCTACAACAGCAAACATCTATACCTCCAATTATTCAAAATTTGAGGGGTAAATATAGGAATTGAGCTTATCGAAGTCAATAAATAGATAAGTACTAAAATCAATTATTTTTAGAATAAAAACCAAATAAGAATCACTTTTTAAGGACAAATGAGAATTTACTACCCTTTCCAAGTTGACTTTCAACCTCTATTTTAGAACCATGTGCTTCAATTATATGCTTACAGATAGCTAAACCAAGGCCGGTTCCGCCCTGTTCGCGGGATCTATCTTTATCAACCCTGTAAAACCTTTCGAATATCCGTTCAATATCATTTCCCGCTATTCCTATTCCAGTATCACGAACATATATTTTACTCCGTTTACCTTCACCAAGAACCCCAATTTCAATATACCCGCTTTCAGTATATTTTACAGCATTCATTATAAGATTAACCATAACCTGTTTTAACTTCTCTTTATCACCAAACACTCTCGAGTTCTGCTCATCAGGTTTAAATAATAAGTCAATATTTTTACTTTGTGCCAGAGATTTGAGTTCATTAATAATTGATTCGAGGAATTCATTCACATCAAAATATCTAAAACTCATTCTCATTTGTCCCGATTCGATCATGGAAATATCAATGAGGTCGTTAAGTAGATTATTCAAATTATGTGTATGCTGAACAGCTTTTTGCAGAAATGTGCGATTTACCTTTTTATCGTATAAAGCACCATCAAGTAAAGTTTCTAAAAATCCCTGTATGGTAAAAATTGGTGTTCTTAATTCGTGCGATACATTTCCCAAAAATTCGGTTCTAACCTGTTCCAATTTTTTAAGATTAGCAATATCTGTTTTTGTTCTTAGAAACATTGCCCTAATTTCATCTTCCAGCTCAACCAGATTTTTCCCCAACTTGATATCATCAGGGTTATTATAGGTATTCTCTCTTATCGATTTAATAATCGAACCAATTCGAAATAATTCTTTTTTTCTTTTTGAGCCGATTGCAATTAGTATAATTAATGTTACTAAAAGGGAAAGAGAAAAAGAAATTAAAAAAGTCTGAAGACTTACCTGATTAACTAATGAAAACGTAACAAGAAAAATAAAATCGAGTAAAATAATTGTTGGAGCATAAATTAATGAGAAATAGAAATTCTTAACAATTTCATTAATGACTTTTGAAACGATAACCCACCCCTTTTATGGTTTCAATTAAGTTGGAATATTTTCCTAATTTTTCACGAATCTTTCTTATATGAACATCTACAGTCCGTTCAACTACAAAGATATCCGTTCCCCAAACGTCTGCAAGAATTTTATCTCTATGATATACCTTACCAGGATTAGCGGCAAGGAAAGAGAGGATTTCGAATTCTTTTCGTGGGAAAATGATATTTTTGCCATCAAGTAATACTGTATATTTTTCTTTATCAATAAGTAGTGGACCAATCTTAATCTCTTTAACTTTTGTGGATTCTGAAGGCAATAATTCACTTTTCCTAAGATTGGATTTAACTCTTGCAATTAGTTTCTTGGGAGAAATTGGCTTTCTAATAAAATCGTCTGCACCTAAATTGAGACCTTTTATTTCATCTACTTCTGCAGATTTTGCAGTTAAAAAAATTATTGGAGTATTTTTGAATTCTTTAATACTCCTAATTTTTTCACAGGTTTCGAATCCATCCATCTTAGGCATTAATACATCCAGAATAATTAAGTCCGGTTTCGATTTTAATTTCTCTAATGCTTCTTTCCCATCAAATGCAGATATAACTTCGAATCCTTCCTGAATTAAATTGTATTCAAGAAATTCGACAATATCTCTTTCATCATCCACTAAAAGTATTTTCATTATCAATTAGAACCTTATTTCTTTTTTATGTTCAGCTGACTTATAAATAATATCTAACAATTTCATTCTAGAAAGAGCTTCATCGGCAGAAGAAATAACCGGTGATCTCTCTCTTACCGCACCGATGAAATGTCGCAATTCATTTTCGTAAGATTTGCGGAAAAGATTCTGCACGTTGGAAGTTTTATTAGGCGAGTAGTCCATGTTCAAAGATTCTGTTTTGTTATAAATTCTGAATGGATTTAACGATGCGGAACCTTTGGTACCGTGGACAGTAATGTTAAAGCTATCAGTATTGGATAGTAATTCCCAGCTCACCTCAAAATTTACAACTTCCCCTTTTTGAAAACGGAGCATACCCATAGCAGAATCTTCTATTTCATTTTTAGTATGATCATATTTCTGAACAGATACAGTTTCAACATTATCACCAAGCATCCATAATGCAAGGTCAAGTATTACAATTCCAAGGTCAATGATTACGCCTCCCCCGGAAAGGTTCTTGTTGGTAAACCATTTTTGAAGACTACTTTTTTTTCTTAACCAACTGCAGTTAATATAAAACAGTTCGCCTAAATCCCCACTGTTAATTATACTCCTTAACAACATAGTGTCCGGTCTGAATCTTGAATTCATTCCGACCATAGCAACTTTTTTAACTTTTTTTGCAGCGGAAACAATTTCTTTAGCTTCTTTCAGATTTCTTGAAATGGGTTTTTCAATAAGAATATTCTTTTTGCTT
>CAZEBL010000303.1:0-3135 GCA_964510325.1 uncultured Melioribacter sp.
GCTTGCAAGAATAAAAACACCAATAGCAGTAGCAAACATTTCAAAAGTAATTTTACCTGAATATATGATATATCCAACTGAGGTTGACACAGCAACAAAGAAAGTAATTTTTACTTTGCAAAGTTCGACAAGCAATTTTATATTTTTTTCCAAATTGTTCACTTTATTTTGCAACATCAGCAGGATTTGATGTTTCTTCTTTTTTATTTAGCCAGATATTAAATTCTTCATCAGGTAACACAATCACTTTTGTGTACATCATAGAGTGATTTAGACCGCAATATTCTGCACAAGCAATATCATATGATCCAACTTTATCAGCAGTAAATCCTAAATGTGTAGTTTTGCCAAACATTACATCTTCCTTAATTCTGAAAGACGGGATATAAAGTGAATGGGTTACATCAGCAGACTGCATTTCCAGTTTTATTGGTTTACCCATTGGAACATATAATGTATCAAGTCTCTTTCCGTTCTCATAAGTAAATTCCCATGCCCACATTCTTGCTTTTGCCTGGATTACATAAGCGTTATCTGGAATATCCCTGTATTCTCTAAATCCTGTATAACCGAAATAAAACATAGAAAGAACAAGTAAAGTTGGAATTACAATCCAGATAATTTCTAGCCAGATATTACCATTGATATCAACCGGCTGGTGTCCTTTCTTTCTATGGTATTTGAAAACGAAATAAACCATTGTTGCGGTAATTCCCAGAAGGAGAATTACGGAAATTCCTACGATATAAAGCATTACAAAATCTACTGTTTCAACATGCTGTGTTGGAGCTGGCGACATTTACGAACCTCAACGATATAAAAAGTCAAAAAATGTTAAAATGAATATTACCAGTAATGTGAAACCGCTTAACAATAAAAATACTTTGAAAATTTTTTCATCGAACTTAATATGCATAAAGATATTTATTACGAGTGCGGATTTAATTGCTGCAATAAACAAAGCAACCAATAAAGTATATCTGCCAAGACTAACGCCTGCAATTGTAACGGTAATTGAAGTAAAAGCAAGCAATGCAATCCAGACTAATACATATGTTCCGTAACCGATATGATGATTATTTTTTTCTTCGTGCATGAATTCCTCATTGAATTAAATAGAATAAGGGGAATAAAAAAATCCATATTAAATCTACAAGGTGCCAGTACAATCCAGAATTTTCAAGTTTTGTATAATTGTCGTAAGTAATTTTGTCCTTAATTATCATTACAAGAATTATGGAAAGGATAATAATTCCAATAAGAACGTGCAAACCATGAAGTCCCGTCATTACATAATATAACCCGAAAAATAAAATCTGCCCGTTAGGTAAACTCAACAATTCATCGGAACCGGGATAAATTCCATGCGAGAACTTTGCCGACCATTCAAAATATTTGTTAACCATAAACATTAATGCAAATGCCAAGGTAAGAGAAAGCATTAATACTGATAAAAATTTATTCTTCTTTTGAATAGCTGCGATTGAAAGAGCAACCGTCAAGCTGCTTGTTAAAAGTATTATTGTATTAAGTGTTCCAATTCCAGTATTTAACTCCATTCCAGCCAGGTGAAATTGATCCGGATATTGATATCGGTAAACAGCATAAACCAAGAATAGTCCTCCGAACAAAAGTAGTTCTGTAAAAAGGAAAAGCCACATCCCCATTTTTGCGCCAACATCATCGCGATGGACAAGATTTTGAGCTACCGCTGATTCATTGTGACTACTCATTTTTCATCTCCTTAAGCTGACTAAAATCGTATGGCTCGTGGGTAATGTTTGGAATCTCGTGAAAATTTTCCATTGTTGGTGGAGATTGTATATGCCATTCTAATGTAACTCCTCCCCAAGGATTTGATGTTGCTCTTTTTCCTTTTATTAAGGCATGAATAAGGTAACCTACAATAAAGAAAATAGTTGTAGCCAGTATCCAGGAACCGATAGTAGAAATTAGTTGGAGATTAGCAAACTCAGGCAAATAATCGTAATATCTTCTTGGCATGCCCATATAACCCATGATAAACTTAGGGAAGTAGAGCATTAAGAATCCTATAAAGAATCCAATTACACCTAAGGTTGCAAGTTTATCATTGTACATCCGGCCAAACATTTTTGGGAACCAATAATGAATAGCCGCAAAAAATATTGTTCCTGTTCCACCAAACATTACAAAATGAAAATGTGCAACTACAAAATATGTATCGTGAACATGAATATCTGTAGCCAGAGATCCGAGTACCAATCCGGTTAACCCGCCTATTGAGAATAAAAATATGAATGACATAACCCATTGGAATGGCGGTTTGGGATCGATTGAACCTTTATACATTGTTGCAACCCAGTTAAATATTTTTACACCGGATGGTAAAGCAACAATAAATGTTAAGAGCGAAAAAATCCATCGGGCAGTATCGCTCATTCCGCTTGTAAACATGTGATGTGCCCATACAAGATAACCGACAAATGCAATTGCCAGCGAAGACATTGCAATAGCTTTATAACCGAATATTGTTCTACGAGCAAATGTTGGAATAATTTCTGAAACAACTCCCATTGCCGGCAAAATCATTATATATACTGCCGGATGCGAATAGATCCAGAACAGGTGCTGAAAAAGTATCGGGTCGCCTCCAAGTGCCGGATCGAATATTCCAACTCCGAATAATCTTTCTAATACTACAAGAACAATTGTTATTCCAACAACAGGAGTAGCAATTATTTGAATCCATGCAGTTGCATAAGTTGCCCAGACAAATAAAGGCATTTTGAAAAATGTCATTCCCGGTGCCCGTAAACGGTGAACAGTTGTAATAAAATTCAATCCGGTTAATATTGATGAGAATCCAAGAATAAACGCAGCTAATAGAGGGAGAGATACATTTGTATTACTTCTAACACTATATGGAATATAAAATGTCCATCCTGTATCAATAGCACCGCCCGGAAGAATAACTGAAAGAAGGGCAAGTATTGCACCTAAAACATAGATATAGTAAGACAATAGATTCAATCTTGGAAAAGCAACATCCCGCGCACCTATTTGAATCGGAAGGAAGAAATTTCCGAAAATTGCCGGAAGACCCGGAATTATAAAAAGGAATATCATTATTACACCATGAAGTGTAAATAATGA
>CAZEBL010000304.1:0-3130 GCA_964510325.1 uncultured Melioribacter sp.
TTATATTCAACCTCGCCAGCAAGTCTAAATTTTCCGGAGTTAATTATTATTCTTGGAGATACGCGATAAATATTATCGATATTGAATCCGCGTGCATAATTAGTCGTAACCGGTTTATCTGCACCATTGTTTTTTGTATAACCGCCGAACAGAGCGAATTGAATATCTTTACCATACATAATTTCTGACCATATAGAATAGGTATTAGTGTTTGTATATTTTTCAATTCCAGTAGTAGCGGATTTTTCGTACACAGCATAACCGCCAAGCATTAATAAATCCGTAAGATTCTGTCCGTAAACACCTTCCACCTTAAATGAAAAATCACCCGAGTTTACTTTAGCATATGCAATAGCAGCATAGCTGGAAACTGTTTCATCAGTCAAATAATTTTTTTCAGTAACAGTTCTTGGTTTTAGTGTTTTGAAGTCTCCACCAAATCCGAACAATAATCCTGAAAATTGGAATTGAGTTTGAACATTAAAACCGGGTAAACTGGAATTTCTCATATAGATTGAAGAGCCGCCCTGTGGACCGCTGCTTTGAAAATCTCTTTGGGTATATGCAGTTGCTATCAAACTAAGTGAACCGAATTTTTGTGTGAATCTAACCTGTGGATTTCTTGAGAACGGTTGGAATGGTGCGCCAGTATTAAAAGAAACTACCTCCGGGAATGATTCGACAATAAACATTGGATGCCAGTATTGACCGAATAATAATGACGTGCTTTCCCATTCAAGTTTTACAAATGCGTGACGGAGTCTGAATCCATTAATATCACCTTCAACATTTCCAAAGAATGCACCTTCAATTACTCCCGAAGTCTTTGCACCAAATACATCCGGTGCCGTAATCTTTCCCGTTAAACGTGTTTGAATTGATAAGATGTTGAAAGATGATCTATCGTTTAATACTGTTCCTGTAACGTCTCTTTTCTCTTCAACCGGATATAATAAAAAGTGTCCTTCTCTTAATGCAACCACTTCACGTGAGTCGTAGATTAAATCTGTTTTTACAAATCCGCCAAATGTAATTCCAAAACTTTTTTGTTCTTGTGAAAATGTAATTGAATTTGAAAGTAGCAACAGAACAGAAATATTAATCAATATAATCCAGGATTTCACCCTAATTGAATTAGTTGATCGCATTTAGCACCTCTTTCTGTTCGTTAGTAAATACTTTGTTGAGATCGAGAAGGATTAGTAAACGGTCATCTAATTTTCCAACCGAAGTAATATATTCGCTGTCTATTCCGGATACTAATTCAGGTGGTGCTTCTGTTACACTCTTTGGAATTCTTAATACTTCACTCACCTGGTCTACTATAAACCCCAGGGTTTTGTCTTCTACTTCTACTACTATTATGCGGGTGTTCTTATCATATTCTTTCTTAGTCATTCCTAATTTTGTTCTTAGATCAACCACAGGAATTATTTTACCTCGTAGATTGATTACACCTTCAACATAGTAAGGTGAATTAGGAACCTTGGTAAGCTGCATCATTTTATTGATTTCCCTTACCTTAAGAATATCGACACCGTATTCTTCTTTCTCCAGATTGAAACTTACAAGCTGAAGAAGTTCGTCGTACTCCTGTTTTGTTTTGCTTAATGCTTCCAATTTGTATGCCCTCTGCTTAGTTTGATACTATGGAGAATTTAGAACACTTATATTATCGGAGGACATTGGGGTTTCTTTAGGAAAAATTGAAAAGTTAACTAATCCGATTAAAATTATTTATATTCTGCAAAGCAACGAAAACCTTGAAAAGGGGATATAATCGCAAGAATTTTTCTTAATTAATGCTATAAAAAAAGCGGCAAAAAGCCGCTTTCTCTTTTTATTGCTTGCAAATAAATTTTATACGTGAACAATTTTACCGTTTTTACGCACACCGTATGATGACCTTTCTTTTGTTACTGTTCTCTGATCATTTTCTATCTTAAACTGATTTACCAGATTCTGTAATCTCTCGGTAAGCCTGTTCAAATCCTCAGCTGCTCTGGCTATTTGCTGCGTTCCGGATGCCGACTGATGTGTTACAGCAGAAATCGATTCTATATTCTTACTTATCTGTTCGGCTGCCGATGATTCTTCTTCGCTTGCGGCTGCTACCTGATCAATTTCTGAGGATACCAACTGAACACTTTCATTTATTTTAAGAAGCGATTCTTCTACATTTGCATTCAATTCTATTCCATGGGCAACAACCTTTCCTGCAGCATTCATTGAATCATCTGCTTGTTTGGCTTCTTTCTGTATTGCTTTTATTGTTTCAGCAATTTCCTTGGTTGCCTTAGTCGTGCGTTCTGCAAGTTTTCTTACTTCATCTGCAACAACTGCAAACCCTCTTCCCTGCTCTCCGGCTCTTGCAGCTTCTATTGCTGCATTAAGAGCAAGTAAATTAGTCTGGTCTGCTATATCATCAATTACCTGAGCAATCTCGCCTATCTGATCGGTTTTATTTGCAAGTGAACCAATAACTTTTGCTGTACTTTCTGAGGAAGCTATGATTTCATTCATTCCTTTTTTTGCTTCATTAATTTTTTCTACACCAATTTTTGCTTCTGCACTTGCAGTCTTAGCTTTTTCTGAGGCATTGCTTGCATTCCTGGTTGTCTGAAGAATTGTTGAAGTCATTTGTGTTACTGCAGAAGCAACTTCACTTGCCTGAGCGCTCTGTTCCTGTGCGCCGGCTGCCATTTGCTCGCTACTCGAAGAGATTTCTGAACTGGCACTGGCTGTTGCATGAACTGCTTGAGATACTTCTCCAACTAATGTACTAATACTGCTTACAGCAGAGTTGAATCCTTTAAATAATTTACCAATTTCATCGTCCTTATCAACTCTTAAAGAAACCGTTAGGTCTCCATTGGCGAATTTATCCATATTTGCAAGTAAAACATCAACACTTTCAGTAAGATATTTCTGTTGATTTTCTGCAGCAGTTTTTGCCAGTTGAGCTTCATTTGCGGCTTTTTCTGCTTCTTCACCCTTCATTTTAACTTCTTCCATTGTTCGTTTTATATCGCTTACCATTTTATTAAACGAGTTTGCTAAATCTGCAAATTCATCTTTGGTTTTTACAACTGCCTTGGCATTTGTATCGCCCTGACCGAATTTATCGGCA
>CAZEBL010000305.1:0-3125 GCA_964510325.1 uncultured Melioribacter sp.
CCCACTGGATTTTGAGTCCAGCGCGTCTACCAATTCCGCCACTTCGGCTTATTTAAGTGACAAAATTAGACTTAATTTCATTTACTTTCAAGATTGATTTCTTTTCGCAACTTTTTTAGAAGCGCATCAATACCATTTGATAAAGCTTCATCTAATGGGGGATAGGGCATTGGTTGTGGTGGAAAGACCAACTCATATACATACTTACTTAAACCATTTACATTTGCTGCCCAAAGAATTGAACCATCATGCAGTGAAACCATGAAATAATTGAAATTTACCTTCGTTTCCCTTTGGGTATATAACCATTTAAATCTGTTAGGAACGCTTTCATACTGCAAATATTCGAATACGTTACCTATTATTATTGCATCGCAATTATTATACTTTAAAAATTTACCAAGATCTGTTGTGTAAAAAGTATCCACATTAATCCTGAGACTGTCCCTAATCGTCAATAAAAGATTATCGATTATTATTGAATCCGAGGCGACGATTTTGTCAATATCAATTAATTTAAAGCTATCATATTCATTCACTAGACGATTATAAAAGTAATTTGTGGAATAAAAAGTACCAACGTTGGTTGTATCATCGTAAGCCATCGGAAGTAATGCAACAGTTTCAACTTGATAATTTGAGTATGCCGGATTTAGATAAAACTTAGCTACCTCGCATCCTTCTTTAACTTCATCACATTGAACGACCGAAAAAAGTAATATCCCTAATGGAAGTATAAATGATTTTAGAGTTCCCATTTTAATAATTATTTTTTTTTGAAAGAATAAAATCTCTCTCCAATTTATCCAGAATAATATCAATACCGTTCGAAATTGCAAGATCAAGTGGAGGATAACCAACTACTGCAAAATAGGAAGAAACTCTTAGTTTCTACGTAGCTTTGCAATCAATGTTTGCCGACCATAACACACTTCCATCAGAAAGAGATACCATAAAGTAATTGAAGTTAGCTGCAGTTGTAATATTAAATGAATAAAACATTCCCAGCTTAGTATCCGAATAGTAATAGTTGCTGTAGTCAAATACATTTCCAATTATAATAGCATCGCAGTTTTGTGCTTTCAAAAAACTACCTAATGGAGTTAAGTAAAAAGAATCTAAATCGATTCGGAAATTTTTTCTTATAGAAATTAATTGGTCCGATATAGTTGAAGAGTCTGAAGAAGTGATTTTATCTATGTCTACTAGGTTGAATGTATTCAACTCTGCTAAATTGTTATAAAAATAATTAGTCGAATAAAAGGTACCTGTTTTGGTAGTATCGTCGTAGGCCATGGGGAGTAATGCAACAGTCTTAATTTTGTAATTTTTGAAATTGGGTGCAATGTAGAATTCTTTAATTTCATTCCCCTCTTCAATGAACTTGCAATGACAAAATAAAAAAACTAAAAAGGGAAGAGCAATAAGCAAACTCTTTGGAAGATTAAAATTCAGCATGCTTTTAATACCAGACTAAATAGTTAGTACAATTTCATATTCAATCTATTTTTTGATATTCAAAAAAACAAGCCTTAAAATAATTCACAACTTCTACACGTTGAACTAATTTTTTCTTAAAAGTTCGTAAGCAGATTCTGTAATCGAAAATAGACCCGTCTTAATCGTTCTTTCGTAATCTGGATTAAAATCGGCGGAATGCAGTATAGGTGTTTTAATCCCATTTGCAATTTTTTCCATAGTTTCTTTTTTCTCGGAACCAACCCACAACATTAAGCTTGGTACTTTTTCTTTTGTTCTACCGTAATTAGCAAAATCTTCAGCAGCTGTCCATCGCGAAGTTTTAAATATGTTATTATCGCCAAGTTTAATTTCCAGTAGATTCAAAATTCTTTCGGTTAATTCAGGATTGTTATAGACCGATGGCGTCTCATCGGAAATTGTAACTTCGGGAAGTAAATTATCCGGTAAACCATAACTCAAAGCAATGTTTTTGGATTTGTTTCTTATTGATTCAATAATTTTAGAATGTAACTCATCATTAAAAGATCTTACAGTCAATCCCAACTCAACTTCGTTAGGTATTATGTTATGTTTTGTTCCACCTTTTATATATCCTACTGTTACTACTGCCGGTTCAAATGGTGAAACTTCTCTACTAACAATTGTTTGAAATGCCATTACCATTTGGGATGCAATAACAATCGGGTCGATTGTGTTTTGGGGTAGTGCACCGTGCCCGCCTAATCCATGCACTTTAATGGTAACACTACTGGCATTAGCCATAGCATTACCGGGGTAATAGGCAATATTACCGGCTTCAACACCGGTTGCAACATGAATTGCAAGAGCATAATCCGGAACACCAAATTTCTGATAAAGTCCGGCTTCTAACATCAATTTAGAACCTCTTCCAATTTCTTCAGCCGGCTGTGCAACCATCATTAATGTCCCATTCCATTTATCTTTATTATTAGCAAGAATATTTGCAGCCCCAATAAAAACCGACATGTGAATATCGTGTCCGCATGCGTGCATAACTCCCTTGTTTTTACTGGAAAAGGGGAGTTCTGTTTTTTCCTCTATTGGTAAAGCATCCATATCGGTTCTTAATAATAATTTTTTTCCTTCACCATTTTTTAGAATTCCAACCAAGCCATATCCGCCAACTTTTTCTGTAACTTCAAATCCGAGTTTACGTAGTTCTTCACCAATTCTTTGTGATGTTCTCTCTTCCTGTAAGGATAATTCCGGATATTGATGGAATTCTTTGCAAAGTTTTTCGAGATATGGATAGATCTGTTCGATGTTTTGAGCAGTTAATAATGCGGGTACAAAAAGTAAAATTAGCAAGAATTTATTTAATTCTGATTTCATAAAACCCTCTTATGTTTATGAATACTTCCTCTGGATAAAGAAAAGAAAATTCCAGTAAATGATAATAGACTGAATATAATAAATGCTAACCTCAAACTGAATAAAAAATTATCTTGATTAACAATTGTAATTTTTGAATTACCAATGAACATACTAAATATCATAGTCACAATTCCCATGCTAAATGTTTGTCCGATAACTCTCATTGAAGCTGTTGAAGAGGATGCAACGCCATAATATTGTCTGTCAACAGAGCTCATAATAGCATTAACATTAGGAGAGGAAAATAA
>CAZEBL010000306.1:0-1924 GCA_964510325.1 uncultured Melioribacter sp.
CTTTTAATCCGCTGGTCGTGCGTTCGAATCGCACACGACCCATAACTTTTCTTAAAAGTTAAATTAAATGACTGACTAAGTCTTTTCCAGACGATTGAAATAACAACCATCCTCCATCATCGTTTAGAAATTTGGAGATATTAAAACTCCCGTTGTCAAAACATGAAACTAATAAAACTAGAATTAGCAGGATTTAAGCTTATTCATCAATGTTCTATAGAGTTAGACAGCCTCAATATTTTTATTGGAGCAAATGGAGTCGGTAAGTCAAATTTTATCTCATTTTTTAAGTTGCTCAATCGCATGATGAGTAACAGTCTTCAGGAATACCTTGCTCGGTTAGGAGACATAGACACATTATTTCACCAAGGTTTACACCCTGCTACTCAAATAACAGCAACACTCCATTTTACTTCAGAAACTGATGAAAACGCTTATCATCTCAGGTGGGTTACTGAAACGAATCAAATTTTGACTTTCGCAGAAGAAAGTCTTTTATTTACTAGTCACGGCAAAATTAACAATTCGGTTTCTTTTGGTACCGGTCATCGTGAAAGTAAATTAGCGGATCCAGAGATACAAGGAAAAACAGCACGTTCAATTAAAACTTTACTTCAACAGTGTCGAGTCTATTCTTTTCAAGATACTTCACATCGGGCTTACGTTCGTCGGTCAGCGAATGTCAGTGATAATCGCTATTTGATGCACGATGGTGGTAATTTAGCTGCCGTTCTCTTTCATTTGAAAAAAAATAGTCCGGATCATTACCAACACATTCGAGACATTATTAAGTCTGCTTTTTCGTCATTTGAAGACTTTATTTTAGAACTTTCCGGGTCTAATAAACAGATTGTCACTCTAAAATTGAAAGAAAGAGGAGTGCATAAAAATTTTGCAACCACTTACTTGTCCGACGGTCTCTTGCGAATGCTGTGTTTAACAACATTATTGTTGCAACCAGAATTACCCGCGATCATTGTGATAGATGAACCGGAACTAGGGTTACATCCGCGTGCAATCAATTTATTAGCAGATATGTTAGGTACCGCTTCTCAACAAGCTCAAATTATTATTTCTACTCACTCTGTTGAATTGGTGGATCAGTTCGTACCGGAAAGAACGATTGTTGTAGAACGCGATCAACAAAGCGAATCTATCTTCAAGCGGTTGTTGAATCCTCAGTTAGAAGAGTGGTTAGAAAAGTATTCTATTGGTGAGTTTTAAATCGCTGATTAAACATTCCCGTCATTAGGAGCCTACGTTTTGAAAGATTCCTACTGACAGGGGAGTGATTTTGTTAGGGTTATTTATCTTTTTAATTCAAAATTATTATAACGTATAGCATACTACATAGTATTAGTTTCTAACTTACTAGTGCTTATCCATTTTTATAAAATTCAATGAACTCACAAATTTGCTCCTCTTCAAAATTTTTAGCAAATTGGAACCTTATGGGGTAGAAAATTGGGACGATTTGTGGATTGCTTACGCTGTTTCGTCTTTAGAAATGGAAGTCGCGGAATTTAAGGGGCAGTCAAATCTTGAAATTTTAGAGAAGTATCTTAAAGAATACGAAATCAATTTAGATGATATGATTACTAATGAAGATATTGACAAACTGGCATTAGAAATATCGAGCCTTTGGAAAGAAGATTCTATTCCGCTTCCAAGTGTGTCAGATAGAATTTTGTATATTAGAGACCTAATCTACTTAAAATTAATTTATAATAACCAACAATGAAACAACTCAATTTATTTGGCACTCATAAGAAATCTACAGAAAAGTTGGAAAAAAAAGAGTTAACACCCGTTGAAGTTTCATTTAGGGACCTTGTTCCTGAAATTAAGGACACGACTTATCTAACTCATTCGATTTACTATTATCCCGCTAAATTTATTCCTCACGTCGTCAGATTTTGTATCA
>CAZEBL010000306.1:1934-3117 GCA_964510325.1 uncultured Melioribacter sp.
ATCAATGAATTTACACAAGAAAACGACTGGATCATTGATCCATTTGCAGGAAGTGGAACGGTTGGTTTAGAAGCATTTTTGACTAAGAGAAATGCTATCTTATTTGACTTAAATTATTTACTAAAACACATTATTCCTATAAAAATTTTTCGCAATACTCAGGAACATTCAAAATATGAGTTAGCGAAGCATCTATATAAGATTCAACAGGAGCAGGAACATTTCGTTCCGGAGTACAGTAATATTAGATATTGGTATCCTATTGAAATATTTAAATTACTCTCCTGTTATTGGGCTGGTTTACACAAACTTGACGAAAATATTTATAAATGGATCATACAAGCAGCACTGGTAAAAATCAGCAAAGAATTTTCATTTGCAGAACATAAAGTACCTAAATTGTTTAAATCTAAAAAAAAGGAAAAACTGATAATCGAATTAATGCAAACCGAATGGAAAAAGAAACTTGATGGTCAATTGTTAAAAGGTTCATATCTGTTTTATGATGCCGTAACCTGTTTTCAAAACATGACGAAAAATTATAATAATGAAATTATCTATTACGCCGGCATAGATTCCTCAAAATTTGAGTTTAAAGATCATCAAGAATTAGACATACTTATTACTTCTCCTCCTTATTTGCAGGCACAAGAATATATCAGAACTTCAAAATTGGATTTGTTCTGGATAGGATACACTGAAAGGCAAATTCAGGAAATATCGAAATTAGAAATTCCTTATCGAAAAGCGGAAAGAATCCTTGAGACGTATACTTTAAATAAAGTAAGAACTCAGATTGGGTCCACTAAATTGCTAAACTTACTAAATTCTTATTTTGATCACACTATTGCTGCACTAGAAAACAGTATGAATCACCTGAAAAAGGGTGGTAAAGCATGTATTTTTATCGGAAATCCAAAAATTGACGGGATTGAGATCGAAACATGGAGAATTCTGGTAGAATATTTCACCGGAAGGGGATTCAAATTTGATATTGTATTTAATGATGAAATTAAAACAAGACAATTATTTGGTGCCAGAAAAAACAAAAATCCTGATGGTATGAAATCTGAGTATTTGTTAGTTCTTACTAAAAGTATATGACCAACCGAGCTGCCTTGCGTCCAATGCGATAACTTCATTTTGCGCCCTCCTCTTTACGCCTTACTCCCCTACAACGTTC
>CAZEBL010000307.1:0-3113 GCA_964510325.1 uncultured Melioribacter sp.
TAGCTCTAATAACTGCTTCTTCATTTAGTTCCCCTTCTCCGAATGCGAATGAAACACCATTGTAACCGTTTACCTGGTTATTAATCAATCCGGGTGCTAAATAAATTCTCTTGCTGCTTCCGGGAAGACTGACCATTCTATTTATTTTTTCAATTTTACCATCTTTAATAGTTACGGAGATCGGTTTCCCATCAAGGTAATAAATCCCTTCAACCTTCCCCTGAGAGAATGATATTCCGGAAGTAAAAGCAATAAATAAAAATGATCGTAGTAAGAAATGAATGATGTTTTTTAGATTTGCTATCATAGGTATTTGTTCTGCTGGTTTTTTAGTGCTGCCAATTTTTCTTTTATGAATCGACATGTGATATTTGTTTTCCAATTCACCTGACAATATATGTAATTATCTCGAATCCAACCAAGATTGATAGACAAGCTTAAAAATTATTTCATTGCGAACTCTAAAGAATTTTTTTTCATATTTCATGTATTGAAATTAAGTCATCAATAAGTTAAGTTTCCCACGTCCGACTTAGAGAACCCCTCCTCTAAGCAGCTACATGATTTATTGAATCAACAACGGGGTGTTAGATCCAATAAATGCATTCCATTATTCGCCCATAATTAAATCTAGCCCTAATTCTTATTCTGAAAAAAATTCAATTTTAATACTTGCCGTATTATTGGCAACTAATATCATTTTAGAAAAAGGAGGGAGTTAAGATGCCGGTAGCTGTAATCAAAAAACAAATTAAAATAATTCCGGACTCAACCGAATTATCTGTTGAACTAGAATTCCATACCTTGCTTGTTTGTACTTATATAGTTGAACTAAGAGAAGCAAATAGCAATGAGATTGTATTCAGGGAAAAAGGAGACAATACCAATGATCAAGATGACGAACATAAAATTGGTACCGGTAAAGAAAATGATGGAAGATCGCTTTGGATAATTCTTACAATTATTAATCAGGACGGTAAAGGCGGGAGTTATGAAGTTAATGCAGTTGTTAAACAGAATAAGCTTCCAATCGAAGATGGTACACTTACCACCGGTAAAAAAGAAATTAAACCGAAGGAGAATAAGCATGATTTCGTATTAGTAGCAAGATTAAAAAATTAGGGGGAACAAAATGAGAAGCAAGTTATTTTCAGTTTTGCCAATTTACTTCGGATTAATTATTCAATCTGCTTTTTCGCAGCAAGCACCCGGTACATTTCTAAATAAAGCAAGAATTGATTATGCAGTACCCGATGCTCCGGCTTTTAAAGTCCTTCAAATTGACCTGTCATCGGTTTCAAGACCGGTAAGCGCACGGGAAGTAGCAATAACGATATCCAATATATTACAAGGAGGTAAGATACCGGATAATTACGCACTTGAAATCTCACCGGGATTAATTTTCAGTAACTCACTACCTGATTATCAAAAAAATCCATTCTGGTATCGTACAAGAATTTCGCTTGCAACAAAAACATCAGAAAACTCGGCAAGACATTTGGGTGCTGGAATTCGGGTTACATTAATTGATAATACTGATCTAAGAATGGACAAAAATCTCCAGACAGCAATGGTAAAACTTGGTCAACAAAGTGATGAACTTAAATCCGAATGTATTTCTGAACTAATAAACGAAGGTGTTGATGCCGAGAACCCAGAATTTGAACAATTATTGAATGAGAAATTAGAAAAAAAAGGATTTGAAAAAATTTCAGATGACATTGAAAAACAGAGAGAGATTTATAAAAAGAAAAAATGGAATGAGAGTATTGTTGAAATTGGATTTGCTGTTTCAGCAACTTCTAAGGATTCACTAATAGACAATCTTTCCGCTAATAGTTACCGCTGGTGGTTAAGCGGAGCTTTTCCATTAGGTGAAGATGGACAGATTATTACCGGTGTAAACGGTGGAATTACTAAAAACGATAATGGCGAATTAAAAAACACCGAGAGTAATTTTGGACTTAGAGCATATTACGGTACAAATTATCACAAACTATTTTTAGAAGGATCATTACGAACCGCTTCATCATTCACACCCATGCTCACTTTTAATATTGGGTATGAGTATAATCTTTCAAACGGAATATGGGCTGATTTATCTATAGGTATCATCAAAAAAGAGAGTAAAAAATTTGCATCAACAAGTTCTTTAAATTTACGTTTAGCAACACCCGAATAAAAATGGAGGATAATTAAGTGAAAAAAATATTTTTTACTATTTCATTATTAATTACTACAGCTACACTTCTATCTGCACAGGATAGTTCAAGCAAACCCGTACTAATTATGGCAGATGGACAGTTAAGATCTCACCCGGTTAAAGTATTCATTGCAAATGCTAATATAACAGAAGATAAGGAACCGCGACTATTTTTAATTGGTATTTATCAGAGCAACCGAACAAAATTTGGTAACGTGCTTAATAGTTCGCATCCTTTCAAACCATACCAAGTTGCATCAGATCAGACAATGAATTACAAATTAAATGAGGCAACATCTACTGTTAAAGGTACGATGATGGTCTTCGATCTAAGTGATATTCATATGTCTATTAATGATGCCGGTATGCGGTTGCTTCCTGTTGTAAAATGGATTTCTAAAAAAATTGTAAAACAGGATGGCAAAACAGAACTCGAATACACAACTGTTATAAGCGAAAAAGAAATTTATCTTGGTAATGGTATCGGAGGAATATTCTATACAGTAATTCTTCTGATTGCAATTATACTTATCATATTTGAATTCGAGTGGATTCGCAAGAAAAGAGCGCTTGATGTAATTAGAACTTATGACGGAAAAATTTCCCTTTCACTTACTCAAATGGCATTGTGGACTCTTGCAGTTGGCGGGTTAGTCTTTGCATTCGGATTGATGCACCTTGATGTTCCGGATATTCCAGATTCACTTGTGGCACTGATGGGCTTATCAATTGCTACAGGTGCTGTAGGGCATTACCAATCCCATGTGCAGAAAAACCTGAATGACAAACTCGGGCGACTCAGAAAAGAAAAAGACGATGAAAGTACAGCTAAATCGGCCAAATATTTTTCAGGATTAGCATCACTAATAAACATTACGATTAAAAACGAAGAGTACCCTTCAATTGCAAA
>CAZEBL010000308.1:0-3107 GCA_964510325.1 uncultured Melioribacter sp.
TTTACGAACCACCCATCTCAAAAACAAATTTATTCGTTTACATGCACTCCCCTGTTTGGGATCAGGAAACATAAATTTAATTCCAGGAGTTACATCATATTTTTTTCTTATTAATCGTAACATATTCTGAGAAAAATCTAAAATCTGTCCCTTCATTTTAATTTCTTCACCTATTTTTCCATTAAGAAAAAATGATTTTAGCGTACCGTATTCAGAATAGATTTTTTTTAATGTGATGAATAATGTAATAATATCATAAGGTTCATAAAATCTATAGACGAGCGTATTAAATTTTTTACTTTCTTTTTGGGGATTGAAATTCATAACAAAATTATAAGGTGAAGGAGAAAGAATGTTATGGATTTTTTCAAGGAAGTTTATTATTTGAGCAATATTTCCGTATGCAAAAATGGATGACAAAAATGCTGATAATTCAATATCGTAATAATTATTAAATCGATGAGGGAACTCCAGAGGATCGGGTGAAATTTTACTCTTATCAAAATAACGATAGTGGTAATCTAATTTCTTTTTAAGTTTTTTTATATCAACTTTGGCCATCTAAAATAATTTTTAGTAATTACCTATTGCGTATAAGTTCAATCATTTCTTTTATTGCTTTTTCAACACCAACATAAATTGAGCGGGCAATTACAGCATGACCAATACTTACTTCATCAATATCAGGAATAGCAATAAAATCTTTCATGTTGATGTAATTAAGTCCATGCCCGGCATTAACACCAAGCCCTAATTTCTTTGCATGTTTTGCTGCTATTCTAACACGTTCCAGCTCGTCATAAATATTTTCCTCTCCAATAGCATTGGCATAATGTCCGGTATGAATCTCAATAATATCTGCATTAATTTCTGCAGCAGCATCAATCTGGTTTATGTCAGGTTCAATAAAAAGTGAAACGGCAATATCAGACTGGTGTAGAGTTTTAATGGCTTGCCTTAACTGACTAATGTTATCAATTACATTAATTCCACCTTCAGTAGTTAATTCCTGGCGGCGCTCCGGAACTATAGTAGCTAATTCAGGTTGAACATCGCATGCAATCTCAATTATTTCATCGACTGCTGCCATTTCAAGATCCAGTTTAGTAGTAATTAATTCCTTCAAAAGGCGCACATCTCTCTCATTAATATGTCTTCTATCTTCTCTAAGATGAACTACTATTCCATCAACACCGTATTGTTCTGCCATTAATGCGAATGTAACAGGATCAGGTTGAACTTCGCCACGAGCATTTCTTAAAGTTGCTATGTGATCAACATTTAAACAGAATCTCATTTTTTTCCCTTTCAACTTTTTATAATTTTCTTAACTCATGAGAATATTAGATTTCGAATTTAATACCCTGTGCCAGCGGAAGTTTAGTTCCGAAGTTAATTGTATTTGTCTGACGCCTCATATATTGCTTCCAGGAATCAGACCCTGATTCTCTACCACCACCGGTTTCTTTTTCACCGCCGAAAGCACCACCAATTTCTGCACCGGATGTTCCGATATTTACATTTGCAATTCCGCAATCACTTCCCCAATGCGAAAGAAATGTTTCTGCTTCCCTCATGTTATTAGTAAATATTGATGATGATAATCCCTGAACAACATCGTTCTGAATATTTATAGCGTTCTCTACATCGCCACTGTATTTAATTAAATAGAGTATCGGTGCAAATGTTTCTTCCTGAACAATTTTGTAACTGTTCTCTGCTTCTACAATTGCAGGTTTAACATAACAACCGGATTCATATCCATCACCGGATAGAATATCCCCTCCAAAAATTATTTTTCCACCTTCCTTCTCAACCATTTTTAATGCATGTTTAAATTCTTCTACTGCACCTCTATCAATCAACGGACCAACATGATTTCTTTGATCAAGCGGATTACCAATCTTCAAACTGGAATAAGCTTTTAATAAGGATTCTTTTACCCTATCATAAATTTCGGTATGAACAATTAATCTGCGAGTAGTTGTACATCTTTGACCGGCAGTTCCGACTGCTCCGAATACAACCGCTGGAATTGCAAGTTGAAGATCTGCATTTGGTGTAATTATAATCGCATTATTTCCGCCAAGTTCAAGGATTGTTTTACCGAATCTTTTTGCGATTACTTCTGCTGCGTGTTTACCTATCGCTGTTGATCCTGTAAGCGATACAAGCGGAACTCGTTTATCATTTAGCATCTTCTCGCCAACTGTGGAACCTTTACCGATAATGAGAGAGAACAATCCTTCTGGTAAATTATTTTCTTTAATTACACCGGAGAGAATATTCTGAACAGCAATTGCACATAAAGGTGTTTTAGATGAAGGTTTCCATAAATTAGCATCACCGCAAACTGTTGCAAGAGCACTATTCCACGCCCATACTGCAACAGGGAAATTAAAAGCTGTGATTATTCCAACCACACCAAGCGGATGATACTGATCATACATTCTATGGTTCTCACGTTCACTCATCATAGTAAAACCATATAATTGACGTGATAACCCAACAGCAAAATCGCAGATGTCGATCATCTCTTGAACCTCACCCAATCCCTCCTGTAGCGATTTGCCCATTTCATAAGAAACAAGTCTTCCAAGTGGTTCTTTGTATTCGCGTAATTTATTCCCGATTTGTCTTACTACTTCACCACGTTTAGGTGCCGGGATAGTTCGCCAATACTTAAATGCTTCATGTGCTTTTGCAACAACTTCATCATAATCTTTTTCGGAACATTGATATACTTTTGCAATTGGTTTTCCATCCGCCGGCGAAGTAACATTTATTATCCCCTGATCAGTTGTTTTGAACCATGTCAGTCCGGTTGATGCACCAAAATTTTCTTCCTTAATTCCTAATACTTTCAAAAAATCCATTTTTACCTCATTAATTCTGGAATCATTATCAAATCTATTTTTTAATTAATTGAATAGAACCGATTGTTGCTTTCAAAAAATCCAGTTCAGTCTTTAAATCTTCCTTTCTTATCGTGCAATCAATTTGAATTAATTTATCGACTGAATTAGCAAAGAATATTTTATAATTAACAAAACTTTCCTTCTCGCTTCTTAATTGTGTGAATTTTATTCCCGACTTAGTAAATGAGC
>CAZEBL010000309.1:0-2101 GCA_964510325.1 uncultured Melioribacter sp.
GAAAGTTTTATTAGAGAAAATCAGGATAAAATTTCTTACCTGATGACGATTGTTCGTAAGCAACAAAACAATCTTTATATTGTACAGATTCCTCCTTTCTCGAACAGAGCGGATGCAGAGTCTGTTAGAAATACATTATGGAAGATAATTGCATTTAAGGATGCTTTTATTGTCACAGAATAGAAGGATTTATTAATTGTCTTAATTTGGTCTTATAAGTAAGGTCAAATTATTATTGAAAATAATTCATAGTAATCATAATTCTTTAGAATTTGTTTGCAATTTCAATGAATAATTATAATCTTTTAATAGAGATTACTAACAATTAAAGGGGAATAAATTGGCATTCTCATTAAATAAGGTCATGCTTATTGGAAATCTAGGAAATGATGCTGAGCATCGTTTTACGACTAACAATACGTCAGTTTCAACGTTTTCAATTGCTACATCAAGAAGTTATAAAGGGAAAGACGGTAACTGGGTAAATGAAACAACCTGGCATAATGTTGTAGCTTACAGTCTTCCGGATTTTTATAAGGAAGCACTTAAAAAAGGAAAAAAGTTTTATGTTGAAGGTAGAATCTCTAAAAGAGATTATACTGATAAGGATGGTATTAAACGCTATATAAGTGAAGTAATCTCCGAGAAACTGATTCCTCTGGAAGGAAGGGAAAATGTTGGTGATTCCTCGATGGAAAAAACTTCTTATGAGCCGGGTGTTGATGCTTCAACCGATGTAGATGATCTTCCGTTTTAACTTGTTGAACAAGATAGGATAAATCATATTTGGATATCGATTGGTTAGTAAGGTTATCGTTACTGATTATATCATTATTACTTTCAGCCTTCTTTTCTGGATCTGAAGTAGCTCTCTTTTCACTCGATAAAAAAAGAGTAAGAGAATTAAAAAAGTCTAACAGGATTGTGGGAAGTTATATTCAAGTTCTACTCGATAATCCCAAGCGGCTTTTAGTAACTATTTTACTTGGTAATACAATTGTAAATATTTCCGCCTCTATTATTGCAGTAATAATTGCTATAGACGCTGCAGAATATTTTAAAATCTCAAAAGAAATTGCTCTCTTAATTCAGATTGTATTATTAACTGTAATAATTTTATTTATCGGTGAAATTACTCCTAAACTCTGGGCTAATAAATTTCCTTTACAATTTGCCAGGATGGTGGCTGTTCCTCTCTACTGGTTTAGTATTATATTCTATCCTGTTGCTAAGATAATTACAGATATACTAAAGTTTATTACAGCAAAGATTAAACCTGATAAAGCACGAACCGCACTTAAGGAAATTGAAATTTCGGAATTAGCCGACTTTGGTGCCGAGAAGGGGACATTTGAAGAGGGTGAAAGCGAAATAATTCAAAGTATAGTCGATTTCAAAAATGTTACTGCACGGGAAGTAATGACTCCGCGTGTTGATATTGTAGCTGTAGCAATTGATACGGATTTCGATGAACTGATGAAAGTAATTACAGAATCCGGACATAGCAGAATACCACTATATGAAAATAATCTTGATAATATAATCGGTATAATCTATGCCAAGGATCTACTTCCATATTTACGAAATGCTGAACTTAGAAAAACTCTATCATTAAAAAAGATTGCCCGCGATGCTATGTTTGTACCTGAAACTAAAATGATCAATGATCTTTTACACGAATTCCAGGATAAAAAAATGCATCTTGGAATTGTTGTTGATGAATACGGCGGAACTGCCGGATTGATTTCTCTCGAAGATATCATCGAAGAAATTGTTGGAGATATAAGAGATGAATTTGACAGAGAGGAAAAACAGATTAATAAGCTAAGCGAAAATTCATTCATGGTTTTAGGGAAAGTATCAATTGATGAATTAAATGAATTGCTGGAACAGGATTTTTCTTCAGAGAATGATGATTATGATACTGTAGGAGGTTTCATTTTTAATCAGGCCGGTATAATACCGCCTCAAGGATTTCATTTTACTTACAATAACTATAAATTTACCGTCAAAGAAGTCGTAAATAAAAGAATTAATAAAGTGCATATTGAGAAAGTACAGGGGACTGCAGATTAATGAAGAAAGGGTGTTTCTTAACAGG
>CAZEBL010000309.1:2111-3101 GCA_964510325.1 uncultured Melioribacter sp.
CAACTTTATTCTTAGAAAAGAATGTTAAGAAAGAGGAATTACTTTATTTACAATTATAATTGCTGTAGGGCTATTCCTTTATAGAAAATACTGGCCTGAAATTAAAGAAGCCGGTAAAGAAAAAATAATGAGTGTTGCTGTTAAGGATATGGATGATAAAATTAACACACTTACAAAATCTGCTTATCAGGATTCTCTAAAATTACTAATACGTAAAAATGTTTTGATTATGAAGCAAAATAATTTTGATGATGCGATGAATAAATTCGGGGAGTTCATGGAACAGACCAGATTTTTTATAAACGATGGAAAAATTGATTCACTTGAATTCACTGCTTTAAAAAATATGGTTAAATGAAATGAAAGATCAACGTAAGACCGAAATACGTGTAGGAATAACTGTAATCTTAGCACTTTTTATAGTGTTATGGATATTTGGCTGGGCTAAAAATATTACTGTTAATGCTAATAGAAAGGAAATTAGAGTTGAGTTTAGTTCTGTTGCCGGGTTAGAAATAGGCGACCCGGTTACTATTAACGGTGTACGCAAAGGATATGTTGATGAAATAAAAATCAATAACAATTCAGTATTAGTTCTGCTTAATCTTGATTCCGATGTTTCCTTAAAGGAAAATGCAAAATTTTACATTATGATGCTTGATTTGATGGGCGGAAAAAAAGTTGAAGTTAATCCCGGTAGTATGTCAAACGAACTGAATTATTCTACAACTCAACAAGGAAAATTTTTAGGTGATATCTCCACTGCAATGGCTGTCTTTGGTTCTGTCGAAAATGACCTCGTTGATGTAATAAAAGAAGTTAAAATTACTCTTTCTAATCTTAACACTACACTAACCGATCAGGAATTTAATAAAGATATACGAACTTCATTAAGCAATTTAACAAGACTTACCGAAAGTCTTAATACTTTGATAGCTTCTAACAGATCCGAGATTAATGAATTGTTAAAATCTGGAATTGACCTAACAA
>CAZEBL010000310.1:0-3086 GCA_964510325.1 uncultured Melioribacter sp.
AATTTTATATCAGTTTCTTCAATTTTCCTTTCTTCTGCAACACTTTTTTCAACAGAAAATATTTCTAGTATTAATCTGTTCTTTAAAAAATTCGGTGAGAATGAATATAGAAATATTGAAATGTTGATAGCAGGTAATACTGCTTCAGCTCAGATAGATGCTGAATATGTTCTACCTCCTTATATTGATTATTATTTACTTATCACCTTGAAAAATGGGAACACACAAACCTATCCGGTTGGAATTGAGCAGGGAATTACTCCATTGCAAATTGCTGTTTCGGGTGCGAGCGAAAAGGATAAGGAAATAATTATTTTAAGTCCTTCCGATGGTGAAATTCTTTCACAGGAAAATCTGCTTATATCAATATCGTTTTTTAAGGCACCGGATAATGTTGATATAAAAAAGACAAAAATTTACCTGAACAATGAAGACGTAACCGGTTTAGCACTTTTTATAAATGAATTGATTGTATTAAGTGGAGAAAGTTTCGAAGGGAATCTCCCCAGCGGATCGAGACTATTAAAGGTTGATGTCTTTGATAAAGATGGAAATTCATATCACTCAATTTCCAAAACTTTTCAGGTTGTTTCCGCGGCGATTGCAGAACAGGTAAGTTCCAGATGGAAATCAATTGGAAACCTAAGAGCAGAATCCCGAAGCGAAACATTTAATACCGCATCTACATGGTATAATAACATTAGTGCTGATTTTAATGCTTCATATGATCAGTGGAGAATTAATGGTTATGTTTATTTAACATCAGAAGAGAAGAGTAATTTGCAACCTTATAACCGTTACTCTGCTCAATTAAAAAATGGTGAATGGCTGGAACTAAGAGTTGGCGATACATATCCACGTTTCCCGAGTTTAATAATGGATGGAAAGCGGATACGCGGATTCAGCGGTTATCTAAATCTCGGATTTATTAATATTGCTGCTGCAATTGGTGAATCCGACAGAAAAATTGAAGGTACCTTACTTCAAACATATACAAAAGATCAGGTTCCGCTTGGAGGTGATATTATTCCAATTAGTGCAGCAAAATACGGTAAACCATTCGGTAGAGTTAGTTTAGGTACTTTTCAAAGGGATTTATTCGCATTGCGTCCGTCATTTGGTAGCGGTGAAAATTTCCAGCTTGGGTTTACTTATCTACATTCTAAAGATAAAACCGGCTCTATTGAATTTGGTTCACGTCCACAGGAAAATGTTGTTCTTGGAAGTGATATTAAAATTGCATTCGATGAACAAAATGTTCTCTTTACAACACAGGTAGCATTCAGCATGTTCAATAAAGATATCTCTTCAGGAAATTTAACCGATGCACAAATTGATTCTATTTTCGGTCCAAGCGGATTATATGATATCGACCCTGATCAGGTTAAAACAATAAGAGATATTCTCGGAAAATTTATTACCGTTAATCAATATATCGGTCCGTTAAATCCACAAGAGTTTGCTTCTATTGCCGGTGAAGCTGCTCTTAGTCTTAATTACCTTAATAATAATCTGCGTGCTTCCTATATTTATCGCGGTAACGATTATCTTTCTTTTGGCCAATCGTTTGTAAGGACCGACTTAAAAGGTATTAACATTGTCGATAGGATCCGGATGTTTGATAACAAAGTATTCCTGTCTCTGGGATACGAAAGTCTTGAAGATAATTTACAAAAAACAAAACCGGCTACAACAAAATACAACACTTTAAGTGCTTCGTTATCAATATTCCCGAGAGCAGATTTTCCGAACATTACAATTGGCTTCAATAAATCCGATAATAAAAACGGATTAAGAACTACTGATCCGGTTAATAAAAATTTTGTAGTTGATGATATCACAAACAGATTCATTCTTCAATTATCATACGATTTTGTTGCAATGGTAAAACACACTTCTTCATTATCATTCACAACTCAAAATAGGGAGGATAATAGTTTATCTAATACTGACGCTACGTATAATGCTGCCGGATTTACATTGAATAGTTATTGGACTTCACAGATCTCATCTTTATTCCAGATTCTTTATAGCTCAAGTGAAATTGCAACTATTCCATTTGATTATTTTACTCTTACTCTTGGCGGAAGATACAGACTACTCGAAAATAAATTACAACTTTCCGCAACTATTAGTCCAAGCTTTGGCGATTTTAAGAGACAGACATTTGAGTTTCTTGCCGATTACAACGTGATTGCAAATCTTAACCTTGCATTCCAGGCAAGAGTATTTAAGGTATCCGGAAAAGATACTAATTCAATTATCGGCTTTGTAACGAGATTGAATTTTTAGACTGCGATAAAAAATAATGTCTTCCGGTAAACGAAAATTAATCTGGTTATACAAGAGCGGTATTTTTATTCTTGCCGCTTCACTTCTAACTATTGTTTTAACCCAGGATTTTTTATTCACATTTTCTCCTTTGAAGGAACTCGAGTTAAAATTAATTGATAAACGCTTCTTAGAACGAGGTAAAGTTGATATAAAAGATTCAGCAGATGTTGTAATTGTTGAGATCGACCAGGAATCCTTTACTCAATTCCCACCTCCTTATAATCGTATGCCTCTACCAAGATCTTTGTATACAAAATTAATTAGGAACCTTAAAGAAATTGGTGTGCGGGCTATTGGTATTGATGTTATAATGTCTAATCCGGATTCATCACCTAAAGACGACTCTCTTTTTATTGATGCTATTAAATCTTACGGTAAAGTTGTTCTTGCCGGTAAGATTGACGAATCCCGTGACCTGTTGATAGAGAAAATCGGTTTTGAGGTTACAGACACTTTAGGCAAGAAGAAATTTTATGATTATGAAAATATATTCTTTACAGTTGATAGCTCTCTTGGAATAGTTCAACCTCCACCAGATTATGATTATGTTTTCAGAAGGTATACTCCTTTCAGAGTTACGGGAATAACAGATTCAAGAGTTCCGAGTTTTGGATTTGCTATTGTTAATAAAGTACTCGGATTGCAGAATTTTGAATCTGCTACGACCGATGATGGTTATTTTAAATTGGGGAATAAAAATATCCCTAAATTTGATAGGACATCCGTACTCATAAATTTTTATGGTCCAAGCA
>CAZEBL010000311.1:0-3076 GCA_964510325.1 uncultured Melioribacter sp.
GGTTTTATTCCCGGAATTAGACCCGGAAAACAAACTTCAGAATTTATAGATAACATCTTAACAAAGATTACTTTACCCGGTTCTGTATTCCTGGCAATAATTGCAATTCTTCCAACATTCGTTTCAAAATTCGGAGTCTCGGGAAGTTTTGCATCATTCTTTGGCGGCACTAGTTTATTGATTGTTGTTGGTGTTGCTCTGGATACATTACAGCAGATTGAATCTCATTTGCTAATGCGGCATTATGATGGATTTATGAAGTCCGGTAAATTAAAAGGAAGAAGATTTTAAAGTATTGAATAAAGACAGCTAGTTGTGGTATTAATAAAAACAAAAAAAGAAATTGATTACATAAGAGAAAACTGTCAAATAGTTGCAGAAGTTTTACAATTAATGAAGCGTTATGCTAAAGCTGGCGTAACGACGATAGAACTGGATAAGATTGCTGAAGATTATATTCTCAGTAATAATGCACGACCGGCATTCAAAGGTTATTCTCAAGCTGGATCGTTCGATTTTCCAGGTTCAATATGTTCTTCAATTGATGATGAGGTCGTTCACGGAATTCCCGGAAATCGGATTCTTAAAGAAGGAGAAATTCTTTCTGTTGATGTAGGCGTTGAGAAGAATAATTTTTTTGGTGATGCCGCTCTTACTATTGCAATCGGTAATATCTCAGAAGAAAAATTCAACTTAATGAACTCAACTGAAAAATCTCTTTATCTCGGAATTGAACAAGCTATTCCCGGCAACAGGATAGGAGATATTGCTTTTGCAATTCAATCCGAAGTTGAATCGAAAGGATTTTCGGTTGTGAGAGACCTTTGCGGACACGGTGTTGGAAAACTCTTACACGAAGAACCACAAATTCCTAATTACGGACGTAAAGGAAGTGGTACTTTAATTAAGAACGGAATGACACTGGCAATAGAACCGATGATAAATTTAGGAACTTATAAGGTTACAGTTGACAACGATGGATGGACAGTTAGAACTGCCGATGGATTACCCTCGGCTCATTTTGAACATACTATTGCAATTATAGACGGTAAACCAGAAATATTAACTAAGTGCTAATAAATGGCTAAGCAAGGACCAATAAAAGTAGATGGAATTGTTACAGAGACATTACCGAATGCTCATTTTAAAGTCCGGCTCGATAATGGTCATGAAATCCTTGCTCACATTTCTGGTAAGATGAGAATGCACTTTATAAAAATTTTAGTTGGCGATAAGGTGGCTATTGAATTATCACCTTATGATTTGAATAAAGGTAGAATAACATATAGGTATAAATAACGGAGAAGAGATGAAGGTTAGAGCTTCCGTAAAAAAATTATGCGAGCATTGCAAAATTATAAAACGAAAGGGAGTTGTACGCGTAATTTGCAAAAATCCAAAACACAAACAAAGACAAGGTTAAAAGTAGGAGGAATAAGATTTGGCTCGTATTGCTGGTATTGATTTACCAAAACAAAAAAAAGCATTTGTTGGATTAACTTACATTTATGGTGTTGGTCGTACTACTGCCATGAATATTCTTACTAAAGCAAATGTTAATCCCGACAAGAAAATTGGCGAATTGACCGAAGAAGAAGTTGCAAAAATTCGTTCTATAATGACTTCGGAACATAAAGTAGAAGGTGCTTTAAGAAGCGAAGTTCAGCAGAATATTAAAAGATTGATGGATATCGGTTCTTACCGCGGCTTGCGTCATAGAAGAGGATTACCCGCTAGAGGTCAAAGAACCAGAACAAATTCAAGAACACGTAAAGGAAAACGTAAAACAGTTGCCGGAAAGAAAAAGACACCGGCTAAGAAGTAATAATTAATTTTAAGGAGCTAAATTGGCTAAGGTAGTTAAAAAGACTAAAAAGAAAGTTCATGTTGATGCGGTTGGCGTTGCTCATATTAAAGCATCATTTAATAATGTTATTTGTACTATAACAGATATTTATGGTAATACAATTTCATGGTCTTCAGCCGGTAAAAATGGATTTAAAGGTTCAAGAAAAAATACTCCGTTTGCTGCACAGGTTACTGCAGAAGCAGCCGCTAAAGAAGCTTATGATCTTGGCCTGAGAAAAATTGATGTCTTTGTTAAAGGACCTGGTG
Source organism: uncultured Melioribacter sp. (assembly GCA_964510325.1). Lineage (GTDB taxonomy): Bacteria > Bacteroidota > Ignavibacteria > Ignavibacteriales > Melioribacteraceae > DSXH01. Next base: position 2,116 of record CAZEBL010000311.1, read on the forward strand.
CAGGACGCGAAGCCGCAATAAGAGCTTTAAGCGTAGCAGGTTTAGAAATTTTATCAATCAAAGATAGTACACCAATTCCACATAATGGCTGCAGACCGCCAAAACGCAGAAGAGTTTAAGAAGGAGAAATAATTAGATGGCAAGATACACTGGTTCCAGTTGCAAATTGTGCAGAAGAGAAAAACAAAAATTATTCTTAAAAGGATCTAAATGTTACTCGGAAAAATGTCCGCTCGAAAAGAGAAATTATGCACCGGGTCAACATGGTCTTACTCGTAGAGCTAAATTCTCAGAATATGGTGTTCAGCTTAGAGAAAAACAAAAAGTAAAAAGAATTTATGGATTACAGGAAACTCAATTCCATAATTATTTCGAAAAAGCTACACGTCAAAAAGGTATTACCGGCGCTAACCTTATTAAATTGCTGGAAAGAAGATTGGATAACGCTGTATTCAGACTCGGATTTGCTCCATCAAGAAAGGCTGCCAGACAACTTGTTCTTCACAGACATTTTATGGTTAATGGTCACCTTGTAGATATACCTTCGTTTTTACTTGCACCGGGTGATGTTGTTACAGTAAAAGAGAAAAGTAAGAAACTCGATGCGATTCATAATTCGTTGAGAAGAACAAAAGATAATGTTTATAATTGGCTTTCAATAGATAAAGCAACTCTCTCCGGCACTTTCCTTAATATTCCGGAAAGAGAAGATATTCCTTTGCAAGCTAACGAACAATTAATCGTTGAATTATATTCTAAGTAATTTTAAAAATTTAATTTAGAGGATACTACATGAGCTATCCGTTTATAAAAATGCCCGAAAGTGTTATTCAAGACGATTCCTCGAAGAGTGCTACATTCGGAAGATTTTCTTTGCAACCATTTGAGAGTATGTTCGGAGTAACATTTGTATTTTATTTTTTTAGTTTTTTAGTATTTTATGTTAAGTGTTTTGATATTT
>CAZEBL010000312.1:0-3023 GCA_964510325.1 uncultured Melioribacter sp.
CAAAGATGTTTGCGAAGGATTTGTCTATAATGAATTGGAAGGTAAGGGATTATTTGGTTTGTCTGGCAGATTGACCATCCAACCGGAGTATCAGCGTAACTATATTTATGCCGATGGCAAAAGAGATGTTGCCGTAATAGAATCCATCTTAAAAGATTATCCCATTGGTTTGATTTACTTTAACAAAGTAAGCGATGATAATTTAGAAGTTTTAGATGGACAGCAGCGCATCACCAGTTTCGGTCGGTATGTGACTAACAAATTTGCCGTCAAAGATGAAAACGGTATAGAGCAATATTTTGACGGAATTGCAGCAGACAAGCAGAACAAGATTTTGAAAACGAAACTTCTCATATACGAATGTGAAGGAACTGAAACTGAGATAAAAGAGTGGTACCGTACGATTAATATTGTTGGAATCCCTCTTAATGATCAGGAGTTGTTAAATGCTGTTTTTTCTGGTCCATTTGTAACACTTGGTAAAGAGGAGTTTAGTAACAGTCAGAATGCTAACATCCAGAAATGGAGTGCGTACGTCAAGGGAAGTGCTAATAGGCAGGCGTTTTTAGAGAGAGCATTGGAATGGGTAAGTAAAGGAAACATTGATGATTATATGAGCCGTCATCGATACGATAAGAACATTAAGGAATTAAAAACCTATTTCAACAGTGTAATTGACTGGGTGTCAAATGTATTTATAGATGTAGAGAGTGAAATGTGCGGACTTGAGTGGGGAAGATTGTATGAAGAATATCATAAGAAAGCGTATAACCCCAAAAAGGTATCAGCCGATGTGCATAAACTATACGATGATTCTTATGTTCAGAACCGCAAAGGTGTTTTTGAGTACATCCTTGGGGATTCAAAAGACACGAAGCTACTTAACATCAGAGTTTTTGATGAAGCAACCAAGAAATCTGTTTATAAAACACAGACCGCAAAAGCTGAAACTAAAGGAAAATCAAACTGTCCGCTTTGTGCTATTGGGCATGATGCCAACAAGAATAAGATTTGGAAGTTGGATGAAATGGACGCCGACCATGTAACAGCGTGGAGTAAGGGAGGTAAAACAGATGTTAAAAACTGTCAGATGTTATGTAAGACACATAATCGTGCAAAGGGAAATAGGTAATGGCCCACATAAAATTAAATGCACTGTGCCGTAAAAAATAATTTATAGTAAGAATAATTAAGTCTGAGTTACGAAGGGGATTTATTGCCGCTTTACAGGTAACTGAATCTGGAACTGTTTAATAAATGCATTCCCATTCTGGTTACAAATAACTTTGACAGCAGTTGTATTTAACGTGTGCATCGTTGAGTGAAAAACCGAAAGAACTTTTTCCTGCAAATCCTGATCACTTTCTAAATCCAGAATTTTTAGTCCAATCGCTTTTGCTTGATTAATACTTATATGTTTACCGTGCGTTTTAAAATTATCGTGGTTAGATAAAAATTCTGAAATTTCTTCAGCTTTTTTCCCATCCTCATCTTTAAACATATAATTACCCAGCCAGGTCTTTACCAAATCTCTACCAAAATCAATTTGGTTTTGGCACTGTACAAGTAAAGCAGGTCCGTATTGACTCAACATCGGTAGCCAAGAATTTAAATTCTTGGGATTATCAGCACAATCTTTTTGTGCTTTCTTAAATTGTTCCATTATTGCTTGCGCGGGAACTGCTTGAACTCCAACTGATGTATTTAAAATAAACTGTGGATCTATTGGCCCAATAAAAGAATGCTTACCCATTATTATTTTATCGGCTGCTAATGCCAGCATTGTTCCAGCAGACATTGCCGCTTGAGGAATTATAGCTCTAATGTCGGTAAATTTTTGCCTTAAATAAGTTACGATAGCATCTGTTGCTTCTGCAGAACCACCTCCTGTGTGTAATATTAAATCTAATTTATCACCCTTTAAACCGTGAATGGCTTCCATAAATGCCTGCAAATCCTCATCTGTAATAGAAATAATATTGGCTGGTACATCGCCAGTTGTCCAGCGCGAAGCATAAATGATTGTGTTTCTCTGAGTTTTGTCTGTTAATTCTTTTAAGTATTTATTCCGGACAGTATCAAAAGCGGCAGGATTGTTATTCTTTATCTCGTTTTGAATTTCAGCTAATATTTTTCCCCAAGTAGGCATTTACTCTATACAAGTTTGATTGGAAGCTTTCGGGAGTGGTTGCTCATTTAATAATGAAACGTAATTCAAATAGCTTTCCTGTTCAACTCTTATTGAATTGAATGTTTCAATGTCTTTATCTAAATCTGGATAAATGTCTTTTGCATTTTTTTCTAACTCTTTAAAAACTGCAAGGATTTCTTTTTCTTTATCCTCGTTTTTCATTTTACTACCTAGCTAATTAAATGTTATTTTGTTGGAATAAAATTACAAATTCATGTTACTAACCACAAGGGATATAACAAATTACTTATTAAGCTGTGATTTATAGCTTTTCTGGGATTGACAAGTTAGATTTAGTCATTTATTGCAGTTAAGAATATGATTCATATTAAAAAATGATTTATGCACAATCTCGGAAAACTCAACTTTTATAACTTGTTAAATGATAAAATTTTCTAAAAGGTCAAACAATTGAAGCATAAACCAGGTAAAAAAATAAAAGTCAACCGCATACCGGAAAGAGGATTTTACGATTCTGAAACGATCAATAAAATTATTGATGAAGCTTTATACTGCCACATCAGCTTTATTCAGGATGGTCACCCGTTTATCATTCCGACTATTCACGCGAGAATGAACGATCAACTTGTTTTTCACGGTGCTAAAGCCAGCCGGCTTCTTGAACAAATTTCCAGCGGTGAAGAAATAGCTGTTTCAGTTACAATTTTAGACGATCTTGTCCTGGCACGATCAGTTTTTCATCATTCAATGAACTACAGGTCTGTGGTGATTTTTGGTAAAGGCAAATTGATTGAAAATAAAAATGAAAAGCTCAGCGCTCTGGAAGCAATAACAAATCATATCATTCCGGGCAGATGGAATGATGCAAGAA
>CAZEBL010000313.1:0-3017 GCA_964510325.1 uncultured Melioribacter sp.
TAACACGATTAAAAAAATATTATGACGTCTTTTCAACGGATGATTTTACAATGGATTTATCGGGTGCTCAAAAGAGAATTAATCTTAATCATCAATCAATGAATGTAACCATAATCGGAAATTTTGATGTAACCGCCGGAAGTATTAATCCAACTTTTCAATCAAATGGTTGGTGGTATGAATATTTTAGTGGTGATAGCTTAAACGTTACGAATGTAAACGCACTGATAAATCTACAACCGGGCGAGTACCGCCTTTACTCCTCAAAAAAATTAATCTCATTTAATGTTATTACTGATGTAAAAGAGGAAGAGCCGAATATTAACACAGATTTCGTTTTATATCAGAATTACCCTAATCCATTTAATCCGAACACAGTTATCGGTTATCAGTTATCGGTCGGCGGTCATGTACAATTGAAAGTTTATGATAGTCTAGGAAGAGAAATTGCAACACTTGTTAATGAATATAAACCGGCTGGAAATTATAATTATACACTTTCCACTATAAATTATACATTGCCCTCAGGGGTTTACTTTTACAGGTTATCATCTAATGGTTTTGTTCAGACCAGGAAAATGGTTTACCTCAAATAAACTTTGCACACTTTGTGCTTTCCTCTAGAGGAGGAAAGCTCTGAGTATAAACTCTATTGTCTTAAGTTTTGGAATTTATGTTGACATTTAAATTCCAACATGTTATTTTTCAATTGTCTGCTTAGAGAACTGCCCTCCTCTAAGATTCTACATAAATATTTTATTGAATCAATCGTGGGGAAACGATTCAATAAAAAGCCAAATCCTGTTAGAACTCTACCAAATAAGTACCCATTCAGCCCCGGTACTTGGACTTATTGATGAATGATTAAATAATAATTCACAGTAAGACTAAGCTAATTACAATAACAATAATTAGTTTAATTGGGAGGTTGAAATGAAGCACAAAGTATTTGTTTTAACTATGATTCTCTTATTTTTTCAATTCATAAGCTGCAATGATGAATTAGTTGTAGACCAAAATGAGAAAATCAAAGATAGTGAGAATCCAACCTTATCTAAGGAAGGAGATTTACTGAACTCACAAAAGGACTCAATTTCTTTGAAAGAAAAGAAGGAACGGATTTTGAAATTAAAAAAAGACTTGGAAATTCCTTACGTCGTAATTGAAAAACCTGAAAAATTGCTTGTGGAGAAACTTAGTTTAAGAAAACCAAACAAATCTTTCTCTAAAACATTAACTAACCCATATTTAAATTCGGTTCAAGGTATTCTGTCTTGCTATACCTTAGAAATTGAAATTTGGGCCTTAGATAATTATGTATCCAAGAGTAATTATATAGTAGGTATACTACCAAAAGGAAGCTATCATTATCCAGATAATTTATATTGGCAATATGATCAAAATATCCTTAGCATTTTAAAAAATAAATATGCCTTCAACAAGATATGTTTAGAAAGAGCAGCTATAGCATCTAATTCTGTATACCAACCAAGCCAAATATTGGCGGGAGGCGATGGTGTTTATCCATCAGCTTTGATAAGCTCATATTCAAGTTATTCAGGGAATCCATTGTGGGGCTTATATACCGATGAGCCATACCACCGAAGTCTATCAGTTTCATCCTGGAAGGATAGCCTTAATTTAACACGATCATGGTGGAAATGGAAAATGGGCGCTTCATCAATATTCATAGGTGGTGAAACTTGTTTAGACTATACTCATGAATTTGATCACATTGTTGACTTTGTTAATATGACTGCATATCGCGACATGATTACAAATTTTTTAGTAACCTGTGTTGAAAATCCCTTAGATGCAGATCAAAGAAGTGAGTGGTCGGAATTCAATTCATCATTTAATTCCAAATTTAATCATCTTTGGATATCAGGGGCTTCTGACCAAGGAGAGATGAATCAACTTATTGGGCACGCCCAAAATATGAATAAGAATAGTATCTGGCTATATGCCGGTGAACTTGGGATTTCTGATCAAACATATTGGAATGCGATATACGAATTTTGTTATTATTCTTTTATGCATTCCTTTATCAATAGAAAAGAACGAAAATATATCTTTGTTTATAATTATATTGGATTTGAGGATCCATGCTATGATTACCAAATTACAAGTTGGGAATTAGTTGATATCGTTGATACAGGGATTACAAGAATACTCGCATATTAGTTAGTTATCTGTTCTATTAATTGGAGAATAACTCATGCAAAAATTAAGAAAGTTATTTTTGATACTTTTATTATCAATAATTGCTTCAAATGAATTATTTTGTCAAAAAGAATCTGATGGAATTTACTTTGAAATCAACTTCCTCTCAGCAAAAGAGCACATAAGTGAATACAAAATTACTTCATGGAATCCTTTTCAAAGTGAGCGATCTCAATATGATGAAAGGAAGTTTGACACTGGTGTAAGTTTTGGATTCTCCGGTAAAATAAATATCTCTAAAGTATTTTCTATTAATTACCGTCCCGGTATTACTGTAAATAATAATCACTATACTTTTGCTGATTTAGGAATTTATCTCCGCTCAAAAATTGTTGATGATTTCTTTGCCGGATTAGGTATTACATCAAAACTTTGCCTTACTCAAAGAGAAGGAAATATGAGTTATACAAAACCTCGAAGTGAATCATTTGAATACACTATAATGTTTGGTTATCACCTTACAAACAAAATTAATTTATTAGTAAGTATCAACGATACCTTTCGAGACGAGTATGGTGAAAGCTATTCTAATTCTAACATGAATTCAATTTATATTAAAAAATATGTTTATTGGATTGCTAAAGTGGGCATTGAATATTCATTATAAAATTTGACATCAGCGTTCTCTGCGTAACTCTCTCTTTTAGAATTCCTAACAAAGTTTGCAGAGATTCTGCTGAGAACGGAGAGAAATTAATTGTTGCTTCACTCCCCTTCATTCCATAATTTCACTTCAAATAATTCTAACCTTCTATGAATTTATTTTTTACTGAATTCAGCACTAAGTATCCAGC
>CAZEBL010000314.1:0-3012 GCA_964510325.1 uncultured Melioribacter sp.
GCATATCTTTTACTCCACCAGTAAAATTGTTCAAACACAATTCATAAGCAAGATTATCTTTTTCGAGCATTTTGTATGAAGCAGAGGGAAAAACCTCATATAAATATGGGAACTCTTGAAGTGACGAGAAAATATTATAACCAAGCTTCATCCATTCCGGCGAGTCTTTCAATCTTCTTGTCCATTGTGGATTTGCTAAGCCGTAAGATTTGATTATAACTTCACACTCTCTTCCTACTTTTGAATCGCTATTTTCCGTCCAATCATTTGTTTGCTTGTTGAAATTTCTGCTGCGGATTTTTTTGATTGGCATTCTTGGCGAATCAATACCAATTGCAATTGTGTCTGTTTGATTATCTGAAAACTCAGTGAAGAGTTTTTTAAATGATTGAGGAATATTTTCTTTTATCCAGCCACTTGAGACATACTTTTTATTTTTATCAATTATGTAATAGCAGCAGCCGCGATTTATCTGAACATCAACTCCTGCAAAGAGCTTAATCATCTCTTCTCATATTCTTCAATCTTCTCTTTAATTATCTCTGCACTTTTCTTAAGAAACATTTTTTCTTTAACGCTCAATCGGATTGGGAGAACGCCAAGATCCCCGTCGCCGCCAATTAAGTGAGGAAGCGAAAGCGTAACATTCTTTATTCCTTCAACATCCTCTTTTAGAGTGCTGATGGTAAGAACAGCGCGGTTATCTCTATTAATTACTTCAACAAGTTTTGCAACTGCACCAGCAATTCCGTAATAGGTAGAACCTTTACCTGCAATTATTTTATAAGCGGCGTTTCGTACACCATCATCAATTTTATTTTTAATTTCTTCGTTGAACTCAATATTTCTGAATGCGATAAAGTCTTCAAAAGGAACTCCGCCAATATCTATGTTTGACCAAGTGAGAACTTCCGAATCTCCATGTTCACCGACAACATAAGCGTGCACGTGCTGAGGATCAACTCCTATATGAGCGCCAAGCAGAGATCTGAATCGTGCAGTATCAAGTGTGGTTCCACTGCCGATTATTCTTGTTGATGGAATTCCAAACTCTATTGCAATACTGATACAGATATGAGTTATGATATCGACTGGATTGGTTGCAACAAGAAAAATTACATTGGGATTAACAGCGATTGTTTTGGAGATGATATCTTTCATAATAGAAGCGTTCTTTTCCATCAACATCAATCTTGTTTCGCCGGGTTTTTGGTTTGCGCCAGCAGCTATAACAACAATTTTAGCATCCTTAAGATCTTCATAATCGCCGGCATAAACATCTGTTGCAGCAGCAAAAGGAACGGCGTGCATAATATCCTGCGCCTCGGCAATTGCACGCTTTTCATTTGCATCAATAAGCACAATGTTGCTGGCCGCCTTGCGCATCATTATAGCAAAAGCTGACGTTGCCCCAACCATTCCGCTTCCGATTATTCCTACTTTCATTGTATCTCCTTAATTACTTTTATTTCTTGGATCTAAAGAATTGTCAGATCAAATAATTTTACCGAGGAATCATTTATTTCCTCTCTATTAAACTCGATTTATGATTACTCATTTTTCTAAACATTGATCAAGAAATATTTGTTCCTTGATATTAGGTAATAATGGGGTTAAACAGTTATGTTTTCTATTTATTCAGCAAATTACTTCGTGGCATTCTGTTTTACTTCTACGGAGACATAAGAATTGTATGTTTCTAAAAATCTTTTAACCCGTTTTATATCCAGCCTCGATATCTTCCGCAAAGACCAGCCCGCCGCTGTTTTGCAAAACCGCTCATTTCTCTTAATCAGCGACTTATTGAACAGATCAACAATTTCGGTATGACCCTTTAAGGTTTTTCATTGAGCGAACGGAACTAAACAGTCCAATTGTATTTCCACTTTTTCAAACCAATTTGCTTTTTTAGCATTATGATACTGTTCCAGTTCTTGTAGAATTATTTCAAAATATTTGTCCACGGGATGAGCTAATTCAGAAAATAATAGCCGGAATTTAGAATTGTTGCAAAGCTAACCCATAGCAAGTATGGAATATTCAAATAAGCGGCTAGCGGCTTTATTTTATAGAACAGAAATATCATTACTGCTATGCTAATCCATAAAAGAATAATTTCTATAAGTGCAATACCGATCATATTGAAATAGAAGAAGATAAAACTCCAAGCAAAGTTTAAGAGCATCTGGACTGCAAATACTTTAATAGCCAGGTTTCTTTTCTGTGAAGGATTTTCTTTCCAAATAAGAAAAAAGGAGATGCCTAAAAGAAGGTATAAGGTTGTCCACACCGGTCCAAATACCCAATTAGGAGGGCTAAACGAGGGTCTGTTTAATGATGCATACCAAGTTGGGACAGCTTGAGATGTAAACATTCCGGCAACAGCTCCAACAGATAAAGGAATTACTAAGGAGACAATCAGTTTAAAAATATTTGATCCTGACATTTTACAATTCCTGTTTAATAGATTATTTTATTTCTTCTTTACCATCTGCATATTTTGCAAATCTACTTTTATCTTTTGGATGAACATTATCATATCTTTTCCAGGGCCAACCGCCAAATTGCGTTTTTCGAAAATCATCGAATGCTTGTTGTATCTCTTCTCTGCTATTCATTACAAAAGGACCGTATTGAACTACCGGTTCATCAATAGGCTTACCCTGAAGTAGAAGTATGAAAGCATCTGTTTCGCCATTTTTGATCGAAACATTTTGATCGGCCAGCAGATCAACTGAATGATAAGGTTCAAGATTTATTCCGGCAATTTCGAGTGAGGAGCCTTTATAAAAATATAGTGACCGGTTAATTCCAAAAGATGCGGGAGGCAATTTCCACACAGCATTTCCCTCTAATCTTATAAGCCAAATTGCAACTTCATTTTTTTCATCAGCCGCCCAGGAATCGGGAGCCGGTGGTGGTGCGGTCACATCTCTAATTCCTCCCGCAATAATCCTTACTTCAATCGATTTTCCATTACTGTCCCGCTCTTTATAAAACGGAATATCTTCA
>CAZEBL010000315.1:0-3009 GCA_964510325.1 uncultured Melioribacter sp.
GAAAGGCGCAATTTTACAAACTATTCTTTCCTGATGGAAAGATAGAAATCGTTATAAGGCTTATGGAAGATAAATCTGAATTCTTAGATATTGTTCAAAGAATAAATAAGCTGATTCGAGAGGAAGCTGTAGAACGTTTGGGATATAATTCCCTTGAGGAAATAAAAGCAAATAGTGAAAGGTTCTATTCGGAAGTGCATTCTGATTTTCAGATTGCCCAAAATCTTATCCTAGAAAATTTAATTAAAAAAGAGGAGCAACTTGAGCAATTAAAGAGTGAATTGAAGTTACAACGTAAAGAAAAGAAGGATGCTAATATTAAAGACATAAATTCAGAAATATGGCGGAATAATTTTAGACAAAATGTTTTTAGAAAATTGGCTGATAGCATTGCTTGGCAATTAATAAAAGGACAGCATTATATAGCACGTCGGTTTTATATTAGGGCAGAACCACCTATTATCAAAGAATCTAATATTACCGATGTTAAAAGAAGAGTAGATATTTATAACAAAGAAGATTCGCAAAGTTTTGCGTTAATTAATGATTTAACATCATTTCTTCAAATCGGAGATATTTTAAGAAAAACACCCGATGGGCTTTTCATAATTGAGGCAAAAGAAGGAGAAATGAATGATATAGCAAGAAATATTTTAGATTACGTGGATATAAAAGATGCTGAGGAATTGAAAAATATTTTCCCGGATACTTTTGATGAAAAATTAAAAACACAAATATTAAGAATGCATCGTCAAGATTTGAGAGCAAATCGTGCTGTTGAAGTTATTAACAATGAGGAAGGAATAGACCCTTATTCTGAAAAGCCAATTAAAGTTTTCGAAACCGAAACTGAACTCGATTATTATTATGATGAAATAAAAATACTAATTCACGAATCAAGAAAGAAAAATTGGGCTTATTCTGTAATAGATGATTGTCTTCATATCGGTGCTTACAGAAATGAATGGAGAAATATTGGGAAAGAAACAATTGAAAGAATAGTATATGAAATATCTGGTAAGAAGATTCCAGCATTTAGTTTATTGCAAAATTTGTTAATCCAAATATCAGAACCCATATTTCTTAAACCATTTGATGATAGTATTATTCGAGAATTATTATCCGGTGAAGTTCACGTATTTATGGCGATAGATTTTGATAAAGTAATAGAATTATTTAATAAAAAAGGTGTTTCTGCAAAATGGTTATCAAGAAAAGAAACACATAAATTAAAAGAGAATGAGCCATATGCTAACGAATTGTTAATCTTTGAAAATCGCGCTATTGGACTAACAAATGGTGCCGATTCTGGAGAATTAGCAAGTGGATTTTTGACAAGGATAATATCGGATAACATTTATCCAAGAATTGCTATTGATCTTTTTGTTGGATCTTATCAAGTCAGAGACGCCATATAACCTCTTTAATAAGTAAAAAGTCAAGGAGTATAAAAAGAATAAAAATATTCCCAACTGACATTGCAGATAGAATACGTTCTTTGAACAGCTGAAAAATAATTTATTAACAACATTAACATTGCATGCCAATAATATCAGTTAGTTGATGGCTACCAAACCTCTTTAGGAGCTTACTATTACCCGACAGTAATAGTCCTGCTGTTTAAGAGCAGTATCTCAGATATAAATATTGGCAAGCGCATTACTTCCCAATCCAGCGCAAGGATTATGCTTAACTAATCAGTTATGCGTACGGGTTTGTAATGCGCGGCCATTGAAAAGACTTCATTTCAAGTTGATGACCTTTGAAAGTGTTGTTAAAGTCGGATTTATTTTTTAATACATAATAGACGATACGTGCAATCTCCTTGGCAATAATTGTTTTAGCAACGGATTTGTTTTTCTTACGAAGCTTGGAGTTATGATATTTACGAATGGGTGGATAATACTGGCAAGCATGCACAGCAGCATCAGAGAAGACAACTTTGAGATATTTATTACCATCTTTTGAGGAACGTTGTTTTGATTTACCGGCCGAGTTGCGGGCAGAAGGAGTAAGGCGGCAATAGGAGAAGAAGTTTTTAACATCTTCGAATCGATTAATGTCGTCAACTTCGAGTAGGATAGTAAAAGCATTCATCTTCCCTATTCCTGGTATCCAGAGTAATCTCTGGATGTCTTCATTTGGAATAAGGAAAGGATAAAGCTGTTTTTCAAGATCGAGCATTTGAGTATTTAGGAGTTCTTCAACTTCAGATAGTTGTTCGTATTGATAACGAGGGATCTCTTCAAGCTGATCAGGAGAAGATAAGTTATATTTAGCAAGAAGAAGTTGCATGGAGTTAGTAACAGAAGTGTGTCGCTGAACGATTTTAATACGTGCACGAAGAGCATCACGAAGTGTACGGTTATGGTTAGAAATTTTATGAGCAGAAGGAATGTAGTCCATACGAAGAAGTTGAGCAAGAGTGTGAGAATCAACCTTGTCAGTTTTAACTTTGGCATAGGCAATAGCTTTAACGTACTTTGCATGAGCAAGGACTAAGGGGATGTTAAGTGAAGTGAGGAGATCGTTGAGCCAATACCAGGTCATGGTTGATTCAACGGTTGTAAGATTATCATTACCAAGGTCCGAGAAGTATTGGACGAAATTATGGTAGACATTTTTAATATCGGCTTGTTTAATGATATTGCCTGAAGAATCGACTGTTGTTAAGTAAGAAGAATGTTTATGAAGATCGATGCCTGTATAGAACATAGATACCTCCAAAAAATTATTATTGTTGGAGAAACATTAACTGTTTTTTTACTTATTGGAAATATCAAGCCAATCAAGCGGACGCCGTATTCGCTTTCGCATTTTTGTAATTGTTGGTTTTGTTATTCCGTGTAAAGGTTCTTGTTCAAAGTTGTTCTGTTAAATAATTTTTTTAATAAATAAAAAGTGGTTGCTGTTATTCGGTGTTCTTGTTCTGGGGCGCCGCTTATCGGCAACGTCTACTTGCAACAATGCAAGTAAAAAAAGAAGTATTGAAAAATATTTTTTTAAGAT
>CAZEBL010000316.1:0-3006 GCA_964510325.1 uncultured Melioribacter sp.
TGCCATATGGGATTTTACTTCGTAACCTTTCTTATGCAAAAACTCCATCAAGGAATCAGTAGAAAGATTATACTCGGAAGCAAACTTATAGAGTCTTAATTTTTTTTCTTTAGCTGTTTCGGACATCTGGATATTACCTTATTATTTATTCATCACTGGTTTTAGAGAATCTAAATTAACTATTACTCTTCTTCCTCAAATTGATTTTCCAGTGTTTCAATTATTTTTTTAGCTGTTTCCCCATCAATTCCTTCAATTTCTTTAATCTTATCAATTCCGGCTTTAAGGACATCAACTGCAGTTTCAAACTCATGATTAATAAGAAGGTCTACAATTTCACTTCCTAATTCCTCTCTTAATTCAGGTAATTCAATATCTTCTTCATATTCTTCAAGCGGTTTTTCCTGACGTATAACTTCAATATCATAACCGCTAAGTTTCATTGCAAGCCGGATATTAACACCGCTTCTTCCAACAATTAGCGAAACCTGATCGCTATCTGCTGTAACAATACATTTATTAGCTTCTTCATCAATTTCGATCTGTTTAAGTTTAGCCGGTGCAAGGCAGCGTTGAATAAACACAATCGGGTCTTCAGAGTAATTTATTACGTCAATATTTTCATTGTTAAGTTCGCGCACTATAGCGTGAATACGGACACCTTTCATACCAACGCAAGCACCCACAGCATCAATTCTTGCATCCTGGGATTCTACGGCAACTTTTGCTCTTTCACCGGGTTCGCGCGCAATTCCTTTTATCTCTATAACTCCGTCATAAATTTCCGGTATTTCTATTTCGAATAATCTGCGTAAGAATAAATTATCTCCTCTCGAAATAATTATAATTGGACCGTTTGGAGTTTTCTTTACTTCTTTAACTACTGCACGGATTGTATCTCCCTTTCGGTATTTCTCTCTTGGTATCTGTTCGTTTCTTGGTAAAAGTAATTCATTTTTGTTATGATTAACCAGAACATCATTTCGTCTTACCTGGTAAATATCTCCAACGACAATTTCCCCAATCATTTCGCTATATTCATTGTAAACAATATCTTTTTCTATTTCACGAATCTTTTGATTAAGGCTCTGGCGTGCGAGGTTAATAAGTCTTCGGCCAAATTGATGCAATTCTATCTTTTCTACAAACTCCTCGCCGACTTCAAGATCGTCTTCATTCCCTTTTTCATTAACTTCATCCAAACTAATTTCTGTACCCGGATCATTTACCTGGTCAACAATTGTTCTTTCCAGAAATATTTCTATATCACCTTTATCCATATTAACAACAACGTCATATTTAGCTTCCTGACCATATTTCTTTTTGACCATAAGACCAAATATTTCTTCAATAATTCCGGCAAGAACGTCTTTATCAAGACTCTTCTCGCGAACCATCTGCGAAAATGATTCAACTATCTCGGTATTCATTTATTCTCCTCCGTAATCAAAAACTAATTAAAACTTTCGCTTTAATTATATCCTTATAATTTATTTTGAGTTCACTTGATTTGCTCTGGAAAAAAAGCTGATCGCCATCAATACAAATTAATTTGCCTATAATTTTTTTGTTAACATTCTCTTCTAAATATTCTACCTCAAATTTGCGATCAATATGCTTAACATACTGAGCTAAAAATTTAAGAGGTCTGTCCACTCCGGGTGAAGAGACATCAAGGCGATAATTAGAACCGATAAGATCTTCTTTATCGAAAAGCTCGTGAATTGCACGACTGATATTCGAGCAGTCATCCACCGTAACGCCTTTTTCGCTATCGATATAAACTTCTAAAATCCGGAGATTATTATCACCGCGGAGAACTATATCGATAAGAAGGAAGCCGTAAGATGCTGCAATTTCTTCAATTTTTTCGAAAATTTTAACTTTTTCCATATTCCACAAATAAAAATCGCCCTCAAGGGGGCGAATTAGAATGCACAAAAATAGAATAATTATTTGAATTAGCCAAATTCTTTTTATTCTGGATTACTTTTACAAAATACCTGATTAAGTTTCAAATTATCTGTCTAATCTGCTTAATACCCCAACTATTTATAAAGCTACCCAATCAAGTATCAAGCATCCAGAGTCAAGAATTCAGATTCTAGTCTATTTGAAATGACGCACTTACAACGGCAGTAATTTCTTTATCAATTGAAGTGACATCGTTTATTCCATAATCGGTTACCATATTAGAATTAAGCGGGGTTATTTGAATTACACCCATTCTCGCATTACGAAGCGAACCAAGACTCCGTCCCGTTGATTGAGCAATTTTTTCGGCACGTTCCATAGCATTTTTGGCTGCTTCTCCCTGAATCTCAATTTTAAGATCATCAATTTTAGTATAAAGATATTCCGGCATATCCGGTTGAACATCAAGACCTTTTTCTACCAGTGAGCTGAGTGTAAGAGAAAGTTCTTTTATTTTTTGAACATCATTCGATCTTACTTCGAATCTCTGACTGTAAACGTAATGAGAAATTCTTTGTGTTTGATAACCTTGGGAACTTGTTTCATAAACAGGATATCCGGTTATACCAAATACTTCTATCTGATTTTCCTGAAAGCCTTTATCCTTAAGATAATTAAGTACTGTGGGCATTTGTTGTGCAACTATTTGATAAGCAGTTTTTCTATCGGTGCTTGTTGCTTGTAAGGTTCCCCTCTGAATGCCAAGATCGCTAACAATAGTTTTTTTAGCAGAACCGGTTACTGTTATTGTCTGATCAGCATTCTTAGTGGACTTCCAGACCAATGCAAAAATAATGACGGAGAGTAAAATAGCTCCAGATAAAATAGAGAGCGGTATTAATAGATTATTTTTTTCGTTCATAGAATCATCCTATAATTGTGCTTGAATATAGTTATTGAATCATTTGAATCAAAAAAATTTTTTTAGAATTTCATCGCACATTGCATATCCTTTTGAGGTGAATTTTAATAAAGCATTGTTAATTATTACAAAGTCATTCTCTAAAAGAAAATTAATATTCGGTTGGTTTT
>CAZEBL010000317.1:0-2983 GCA_964510325.1 uncultured Melioribacter sp.
GATTCGAACCGCCGACCGGCTGATTACAAATCAGCTGCTCTACCAGCTGAGCTACGCCAGCATTTCAAATTTTGAGGCACAAATCTAAAATAAATTAACATTCGATGCAAACTTTTGTAACTTATTACAGAAATTTTTCGGATTTCAATGTTTTCCAAGAATCAGCTTAAATATTACGCTAATCTGAACCAGAAAAAATATCGTGTGCTTGAGCAGAAGTTTCTGGTTGAAGGGCAAAAATTAATTCTCGAAGCACTACACTCTAAATTAATCTGCGAAGTAATTCTCACAACAAATTCATTTAGAGAAAGTAATCCTTCGTTTTTTAGAAACAAATTTTTAAATGATATTAAAATAGAACTAATAAGTCATAACGATCTGGAACGAATTTCTGATACACAAACTCCGCAAGGAATTATAGCGGTGTTTGAAATTCCTAAGTATAAGCTCCAGAATCTTGGAAAGGAAAAAATAATTATTGGATTGGAATCGATTGCTGATCCCGGAAACATGGGCACAATAATTCGTAATTGCGATTGGTTTGGAATTAGTTATGTAATTACTTCACTCGATTGTGCTGAAAGTTACAATCCAAAAGTTATACGTTCATCAGCCGGTTCAGTTTTTCATATTAATGTAATTGAATTCCAAAATTTTTATGAAGAATTAGATCAGCTAAAGAAGAATCAATATAAAATATTAGTCGCAGATTTAAGAGGAGAGGATTTATATTCTTTTAGCAATTCAGATAGAAATGTAATAGTATTTTCTAATGAAGCTCATGGACCATCCCAGGAATTGTTGAACAGGGCTGATCATATACTAACAATTCCAAGAAAGGGAAAAGCTGAATCGTTAAATGTTGCTAGTGCTTCAGCAATTATTTTAAGTGAATTTTCGCGGAAATGAGAGGAATTAATTATTATTTGTTAAGTTTTTGTAATGGGAAGTGTAAAAATAAAATTAGAACCTTTGCCGGGTTGGCTTTCCACATAAATTTTACCACCATGCTTTTCAATAAACTCTTTGCAAAGTATTAATCCAAGTCCTGTTCCAACTTCATTGTCTGTTCCTGTTTTGGTAATTGTTTCATCAAGGCGGAATAATTTTTTTTGAGTAGCTTCATCCATTCCCACTCCTGTATCTTCAACACTTATTTCAACCATATTACCTTGAGGTTTAGACGTAATTGTAACGCTTCCATCTCTATTTGTAAATTTTAGTGCGTTAGTAAGAAGGTTTCTTAGAATAGTATTTAACATGTCTTCGTCGGCATTAATAAAAACCGATTCATCAATTTTATTAATTAGGTTAACCTGTTTTTTTGTTGCGCTCGCTTTTAATAAATCGATGTTTTGATTGACTGAGTTAAAGAGGGAAATATTTTGAGGATTGAATTCAATTTTACCGGTTTGAGTTCGCGACCACTGAAGTAAATTCTGTAAAAGTAGATGAGAAACCTCAGCGGATTTATGCATTTCAGTCACATAATAAATTTTCTCTTCATCGGTTAAGTCACTAAAGTCATTCAATAAAAGTTCTGAGAATCCAAGTATAGTTATAAACGGATTTTTTAAGTCGTGCGCAATAATGGAAAAGAATTTATCTTTAGTAATGTTTAACTGATTTAATTCATCAGCATATTTTTTGATTGCTTCTGTATTTTGTTTTCTTATAATAGCCTGTGTAATCTGCTCCGAAACGAAAATCAGCAATTGTTTTTCCCGTTCTCCATAGGCATTTTCATTTTCGTAATCCTGAACAACCATAACACCAATAACTTTTCCATTTAATTTAAGTGGAACACCAAGCCATATTGCTTGCGGAGCACCTATCAATTCCACTTCTCCCTTTTCTCGTAACTCAAGATCCATCTTCGCATCTATTAGAGCAGCTTCACCCAAACGAATTACATATTCAGTCATACCGCGTCCTAATTTTTTAGGCGGTTGCGGCGGGTCATATTCATCAACAAAGTAAGGAAAAGTCAGCAAGTCGTTTTTATCATCATATAAAGCGATGTAAAAATTCTTAACTGGTAATAATTCACTAATTATTTCGTGTAAATTTTTATATAGTTTATTAATATCCTCTGAAGTCTGAGCAGCTTCAGAAATTTTATACATTACATTCTGAAGTCTTTCAGCATATAATCTTTCTGTGATGTCTCTTAATGTTGCTTGTAATAATTTTTTTCCTTGAAGAATTACAGAATTAAGAGCAACCTCAACATCAACGAGTTCTCCATTTTTTCTTTTATGCTGCCAGTAGAATTTTTGCGGTTCTCCTGAAAGGGCAAGTTTTATTTTCTCGTTTGATTTGATAATTGAATTACTACCATCTGGTTGATATTCAGGTGAAAACTCTGCTGGATGATGTCCTATTATTTCTTCCTTTGTGCAGCCGAAAATTCTTAGCGCTGCATTATTGCAATCTTCAAAAACATCAGTCATTAACAAAATTCCATCGGCGGAGTTCTCGAATAATACCTGGTAACGTTCTCTTTCCTGTAGAATAGTTTCTTCGGCTTGTTTTTTCGAAGTAACGTCATCGTAAATTGCAACAATTTCTCCGGAGGGTAATTTATAAACATAATTTTCAAACCAGCCCTGAATCATATTATCTTTGTAGAAATTCATTGGATAAAATTCAGGAACCCCCGTTTTCCAAACACGTTTTAGAACATCGAGAAGCCCAAATTCTTGCATGCCCGGAAAAACTTGCAAAATACTTTTTCCGAGTACATTTTCTTTTTTTATACCAAGGAAGTTTTCGCTCGCCCAGTTATAATCTTTGAAAACGAAATCATTACCATCATTAATCGCTTCATAAATTGAACAGCCGCTGCTCATATTGTTGAAGAGCTCTTTAAATCTGGTTTCATTATCGCGGATAGTTTGTTCTGCTAACTTAATATTTGTAATATCTCTTGTAATTCCGAATGTTCCAATTATTTCATTCTCCTGGTTAAAAAGAGGCATTT
>CAZEBL010000318.1:0-2956 GCA_964510325.1 uncultured Melioribacter sp.
TGAACTGCATTAACTCCTGTTAGCTTTTTGTTTACATACATAGCGTAAAGCAAAGGTTGGTCAAAACCTGTCTGAAACTTATTCGCAACTATGAGGAATTTGTATTGAGATTCCTTGAATTTATTGGCAGTTTGGTCTTCCGGGAAGCCGTTCATTCTGGCTTCCGAAAAATCCTGATTCTTTTTATCTCCTTCTACATTTCCTGAAAAAGCAACCAAGGCTTTTAAAGGTAATCTGTTTTCCTTAATATATTTGTCAAATGCTAATTTATATTTAACCGCCTGAGCGCGTGAAGCACACACGAGCATTGCTTTAGCCTGAACAAAACCGCTACTATCCGGAATTTCATTGATGCAATTACTTACAAAATGTTCTATAATTATTTGAGATTTTTTTCTGATTGTATATTTATTCATTTGAACGAAAATGCCAAGTAATCTTTTAGCCTTTGATTTATCGTAATTTGGGTCTTCGACAATCTTTTTTACCAACTGAAAGTAAGTTTTGTAAGTCGAATAATTCAACAAAACATCTTTGATAAAACCTTCTTGAATAGCTTGCTTCATAGAGTAGATGTGGAAAGGTACGAATTTACCTTCGGTTGTTGGCGAACCAAACAATTCAAGTGTTTTTGGTTTTGGTGTTGCAGTAAAGGCAAAATAACTGATATTTGGCTGTCTTCCTCGACTTTTAATTTGCTTAACAATTTCATCTTCCCAAGTTGTTTCTTCTTCCTCTTTATCTACCGGTTCTTCCTCAACATCTAAGTTTAGAACTCGCTTCATACTTTTAGACATTTCACCGCTCGATGAAGAATGAGCTTCATCAAGAATAATAGCAAATCTTTTTCAAGGTAAGGCTTTAATATCCTCTTCGATATAAGGAAATTTCTGAAGTGTGGTTACAATTATTTTAGTTCCTGATTCAAGTTCTTTTCTTAATTGGCTCGAGCCTTTATCTATTCCAGCAACAACGCCGGGATTATGTTCAAAAGCTAAAATATTGGTTCTTAGTTGGCTATCGAGTATTCGTCTATCTGTAACTACGATAATTGAATCGAAAACATTGTTATTAGTATTAGCATGTAGATTTGAAAGTTGATGTGCAAGCCAACTAATCGTATTTGATTTACCGCTTCCTGCACTGTGCTGTATCAAATACTGTTTTCCTGTGCCTTTATCTTTGGAATGAGCTACAATCTTACGGACGGCATCCATTTGATGATAGCGTGGGAAAATCAGCTTATATATTTTTTTACCTTTTTCGTCAACTTTAGGCTTCCCGTCATCATCTAAGTCTTCGGTCACTTGAATGAAGTATTGTAGTAAATTTAAAAAACTATCTCTTTGAAGAACTTCTTTCCAAAGATATTCAGTTGAGAAACTTTTAGTAGAAGGATTTCCGGCTTCTCCGTTGCACCCCTTATTGAAAGGTAGAAAGAATGTATTTTTTCCTTTCAAATGAGTAGTCATATAAACCAAATCTTCATCAAGAGCAAAGTGAACAAGACATCTTCCAAACTTGAATAACGGTTCTCGTGGGTCTCGGTCTAATTGATATTGTTTAATAGCATTCTCGACATTATAACCGGAACCGGTCATTTTATCTTTGAGTTCAAAGGTAGCTACCGGGAAACCGTTAAGGAAGAGGGTAATATCAAGTGAATTTTCGTTTTTCTCGCTGTACTTTAACTGTCTGATAATACTGAAAATATTGTTCTGATACTTCTTTTCATACTCTTTATTTAAACCGCTAGCCGGTTTGAAATAAGCAAAATCGAAATAAATACCCATAGTTGCAAAGGGCTTCCGGAGAAGTTCTAAAGTTCCTCTTTTGTCAATTTCTTCTTTAATTTTTTGGAGTAGAGAAGTTCTGACTCTGTCTTTTAACTGATTCTGATAATTTTCCCACTTTTCTTTTTGTGTGGCAATCAGAAAATTGAACAAGATTTCAGGATCGAAGCATAATGTTTGATCGTAATGATTGGGTTCACGAGTAAAATAACCGTCGGATATTAAATCAGATTCAATCAGCGTTTCCATATCTTTTTCGAGAATTCTTGGCATAGCTCAACCTTTTGGTACTAAATTATTATCTTTCATCCACCCCAAAGCTTTTTCCCAACGATCTCTTGGAATTCTCTTTTTGGAATCATGACAATTATTCAAAACTTCATCGACTATGGTCTTATTAGATGGTGTTTTGTAGTCTTGTAAAAAATCAAGCCATGCAGAATAAAGAGTAGCTACTATTTCACACCTTTCAGTATCGAATGTCCTCATTAAATCAATAATAAAAGAAATCTTCTCATTTTCAGTTTTGTAATAACTTTTGAAA
Organism: uncultured Melioribacter sp.; assembly: GCA_964510325.1. Lineage (GTDB taxonomy): Bacteria > Bacteroidota > Ignavibacteria > Ignavibacteriales > Melioribacteraceae > DSXH01. The sequence continues at coordinate 2,338 of CAZEBL010000318.1, forward strand.
TATTGTTGATGCTCACCTGCTTTTTCTAATGGCTTATAAATGAAACGTCCACCTTCTTTTTTAGCTTCATACCACTTAGATTTTTTTAACTGGTAATCAATTGCATTTATTGTTTTATTATCATAAGGACCGGCGGCGGCTCTTTTGTAATCCGAAAAATCAGCTTCAATAGATTTCTCACAGAGAAACATTATTTTCTCGAATTTGACACGACCGAAAGTAGGTTCTTTGTATAACTGATGTATAATTTCAGCGGCAAGCACATTTCTTTTGAATGTTTTATTCTCTTTTTTATGATTTCCTTCAACTATCTCAGTTCTACTGTTTTCATAATTTTCTTCTGTATATACACAAATCTTCCCTGTTACTGCTTCAGTGATTAATGCCTGTTTGTATTCTCCAAGCTTTTCAATTACCTGAATAGCTTTTTCTATTAGCTTATCAATTGTTTTTGTTTTTTTATCAATAAATTCTACAATTAAAATTTGCTCTTTTAAAGGTGGTACAGGCAGTATAGATGAAGCAATTGAATAGGTACTTAGTCCAAATCTAGTAATACCATTTGCGGAAACTTTAAATTGATGATTCACACTTTTTGATTGCAAGGCTCTAAAAAGGA
>CAZEBL010000319.1:0-2910 GCA_964510325.1 uncultured Melioribacter sp.
GGTCTCAAGAATTTAATAGATTAATAAGAAATGAAAAATATTTTGCTTTGTTTACAAAATTGGGGGTCTATATAGATTATGATTTTTTGGAGATTCAAGATAAAATGAGATACATAATTACACCGACAACTGGATTAAATCATATCAATCTTTATGAAACAGAAAAAAGAGGGATCAATATTATTAGTTTGAAAGGTGAATCAGAATTTCTATCTTCTATTAAAAGTACGGCTGAACATACATGGGCACTATTACTCTCACTCGTCAAAAGAATAAATTTCTACAATTCAGAGGTCACAAAAGGGATGTGGGAACGTAAAGATCTTCTCAATTTCGAATTATCCGGTAAAACTCTGGGAATAATCGGGTTCGGTAGATTGGGAAAAATCATTGCAACTTACGGTCTTTCATTTAATATGAATGTTTTAGTAAATGACTTGTTAGAACCAGAAAATAAATATCACCTTGATTTTAAATTTACTAATCTTGACGAATTGTTGACTAAGTCGGATGTGGTTATTTTACTAATTGATTATAGGCATGAGAATCAGAATTTTATGGACAAAAAGAAATTCCAGTTAATGAAGAAATTTTCATATTTTATTAACTCTTCTAGGGGTGAAAATGTTGATGAAATAGCTTTATTGGATGCATTGAATTCCGGTCATCTTTCCGGTGCCGCACTTGATGTTCTTAAAGGTGATTCTTCATGGTTTGCTAAGGTTCCTGAGGGGAATGCTCTTATTGAATACTCAAAAATCAATCATAACCTTATTATTACACCGCATGTTGGAGGTTATGGTAAAGATTCGGTGTTCAAAACCAGAAAATTTATTACTGAAAAATTCCTGAGGTTATATTATGAAACCGCAAATAATCGCTGAATGCTGCCAAAACCATAACGGAAGCAGAGAGATTCTTAAAAGGATGATTCATCAAGCTACAGAAGCAGGAGCCGACTATGTTAAAATTCAGGCAATTCGCTCTAATGAACTTACATTCAGAGAAAGGTTTGAAAACGGAATTATTGATGAAAGCGGAAACCCTGTTGCCATTAAAAGACCCTTTCAACCGGAATACGAACGTTTATCCAAACTTGATCTCTCACTTGATGATGAATTCTTCTTTGTTGAGGAATCGAAGCGGGCAGGCATTAAATCGATGATTACAATTTTTACCTGGAAAGGAATCGATGAAATCAGACCGATGGGATTCGACGCAATAAAAGTCGCAAGCTATGATTGCGCCTCATTCCCGTTCTTGAAAGAACTCGTTAAGAACTTTCCTCTCCTTTTTGTCTCCACCGGTGCTACATTTGATCATGAAATCGAAAAAGCGGCGGAGATACTTTCTGCTGTGGATTTTTATTTTCTGCATTGCGTTACAATTTATCCAACTCCTTTGGACCAGCTCCACTTTAACCGCTTCAATTATCTAAGAAAACTCAGCAGGAAAGTCGGCTTTTCCGATCATACAAAGATTGCCGATACAGGTTTGATTGCAAGCAAAATAGCTCTTGCCCTCGGTGCCGATTGTATAGAAAGACATTATACTGTCCTCGATAGAAGTGAAACCAAAGATGGTCCGGTTTCTATTGATCCGCTTCAGCTTAAAGAACTGTCGGATTTTGCCAAGATGCATAACGAGCAGATGTGGGAAAATATTAACCGTGAATTTCCTGATTGGAAGGTTACTCTCGGAAATGAAACCAGAGAACTCTCACATGCAGAATTACTAAACCGGGATTATTACAGGGGAAGATTTGCTAGTAAGATTAACAGTCGTGTCCTCTATAATTGGGAGAATCTATTTAACTAAAATGTTAAAGAAAGTTTTTTTACTTCTAGGTTTATTGAATAAAAAAGAGAAGAGCTCACTTCTTTTTCTTTTATTACTACTGTTTATTGTAGGAATACTTGAAGTTGCCGGAATCGGATCAATTTTGCCATTTCTATCTGTAGCAAGTAATCCAGAAATTATTCATAAGAATAATTTTCTCAAATCAGTTTATCAATTTCTAAATTTCGATAATAATCGTTCTTTTCTTTTATTTCTTGGCTTTACTTCTGTATTTATAATCGTTTTCGGAAATCTTTTCTCTGCTGTAACTACTTACTATGCACAAAATTTTGCACATTCTCAAAATCATACGTTATCTATGAAGTTATTTGAGAACTATCTAAAACAACCGTATGAGTTTTTTATTGAAAATAATTCTGCCGATATGAATAAAATAATTCTAAATGAAGTTCAGTCTGTTGTTAAAGGTGTTCTCGTTCCGGGTAGTGAAATTATTTCTAAAATAATATTAGTAATTTTTATTGTTATCGGACTTGCGTATGTTGATCTAAACTTATCTATAATTGCTTTTTGTGTTCTTGGTGGAGTTTATGGAATAGTCTATTTTATAGTAAGAAATAAGTTGACTTTTTACGGCAGAAAAAGAATTCAGGCAAATGGTCTGCGTTTCAAAATTACCAGTGAAGCCTTTAACGGGATCAAAGATGTTAAAATTCTTAATAAAGAAGAGCAATTCTTAAAGTTGTTTGAGTCACCATCTAAGGAATATACTTCAAGCATTGTAAAAGGGGCAGTAATGAGTACTATCCCGAATTACCTTATTAATATATTAAGTTTTGCAGGACTTCTCTTAATTAGTATTTATCTTATATTTAACCGCGAAAGTTTTACAGATGCTATTCCTGTTATCGGATTATTTGCTTTTGCCGGATACCGTCTTTTACCTGCCTTAAAAGGAATTTATACGGATCTCACAAATATTAGGCTGAATTTACCAGCTGTTGATAAATTGGTGGATGATATTAATAAACCGGTCGATATTTCTTTTAATTCAGATTCTATTAAGAAAATAGATTTTACAAAATGCTTAGAAATGAGAAACATTTCATT
>CAZEBL010000320.1:0-2903 GCA_964510325.1 uncultured Melioribacter sp.
CTATCCCGGATACAAAACCTTATAAATATGCAGTGCTTAGACGTTCTTTAATGGCACCAGATAGCTGGAAAGAATATGGGACTACGAACCTAACTAATTTCAATGTAAGACCGACATATAAATATGCAACACCACACAATATTATTAAGTGGACAAAAAGAACACAGGTTGCAAGCGGCAAACCGTGTTATGATGCTTGCCATATTATCAAGAATTCTGATGGCACATACAAAAATAAAGAGCTATACCTTTTCAAAAGCGATTTATCTACTTGGGAAGTTACAGCAACTCAAGGTGTAACCGTGGATAATAGATTACCAGTAAAATGGGATGTTAAATAATATCACAACAACAATAATCAAAAAAAATGAAGGGAGTAGTAAAATGAAAATGCGCAAATTGTTTTATCTGTTGTTAATTCTTCCAATCCTCTTTGTTTATACAGGATGTAGCAAAGACGAAAATCCAACTGAACCTGTAAAAATTAATGAAGCTCAGGTATTAATTGAATACCTCGAAGCAAATGGAAACTATTTAAACACTTCCAATCCGGCAATTATTACTGCCGAAGACGTAAGAGCATTACAATTGTCAAATCCAAGCAAACTTTATATTATTGACGTTAGAGCAGCAGCTGACTTTACAGGGAAAGGATATATTCAAGGTGCTGTAAACGTAACATTAGGAAATCTTGTTAATCACATTAAAGGAATTAATACTGCCAATTATGATAAAATTGTTATTGCTTGTTATTCCGGACAAACATCCGGTTATGCAACCGCTTTGTTAAGATTACTTGGTTACAACAATGTTTACTCATTAAAATTCGGGATGTCTTCATGGAACAGTCAGGTTGCAACAAACTGGACTTCAAGCATTGGAAACAACTATACCAATCTGGTTACAACAAATTATCCTAAAGCTGCTGCCGGTAATTTACCAACTTTAAATACTGGAAAAACTACTGGTAAAGATATTCTCGAATCTAGAATCAATACATTACTTGCATCATCTAATCCATTTGGAGATATAAACGTAGCATGGTCAGTTGCAACGACAAATTTATCAGGTTACTACATTATAAATTACTGGCCAACAAATCATTATTCTTTAGGTCATTTAACCGGTGCAATACAGTATACACCCAAGGTTGATTTAGCTTTAGCTACTAATTTGAAGACGTTACCAACAGACAAACCTATTCTTGTATATTGCTATACCGGACAGACTTCAGCTCAAACTGCTGCAATATTAAAGGTAATGGGATATGATGCTAAATCTCTATCTTTTGGCATGAATATCATGGCTTATGACTGGATGGGAACAAACGGACTTACACAGTGGAAACAATCCGAATGTAAAGAATATCCATTTGTAAAATAAATAAACATATTAAAGTCCCTCTTATTCAAGAGGGACTTCTTTTTAATTCAGATCAATATGAGAATTTAAATGAAAGAAATGTTAGGTAATCAATTTTTTATGGCCAGGAATTATCCTGCTGCTCAGAAAGAATTTGAGGAAGTATACCTAACCAAACCGGGCAATATTTCTGTAAAGAAAAAATTACTTGTTTGTTATACCCAAACCGGTAAACTAAAAGAAGCCATCAAATTGTTTTGTGAAATAATAAATGAAGATATAGAAATTATCCTTAAAACTGACCCGGTTAAGGAAGATTGCCCCTGTCCAGAGTTAATTGAAAAGATTGAGAAGCAAATTTATCCTGGGAATGAAAATAAAGAACTTCTATTTGTATTAGCAATTATCTGGCTTTATTGTGACGAATCTAAATCTCTACAATATTTTAGCAAACTGCACGAAATCGATCCTAAAGATGATATAGTTTCTTCTGCAATTCAGATTATTGGCAATTATATCCGCGAGCAAACCTCACATTAACCTTTCAACAGCCAAAATTTGTCGCCAATCGTTTTTTGGATTATAAATTATTAATTTTGCACTCGCTATTAATAACAAACATAATTTTAAAAATTTAATAAAAGCCGATGACCCAAGCACTATACTTCATAAATTTGCTTCTCCCCTTTGCATATTTATTGACGTTTTTATTTTATGCTCTGGATTTCTTTAACGAGAAAATTTTATTTTCAAATTCCAAGAGGATATTTTTATTTATAACTCTATTAACTCATATAAGTTATTTATTGCTGAGGACAATTGAATTTGATCATCCTCCAATAACAAGTAAGTTCGAGATATTCTCTATTCTGGCTTTTGCAATAAGCTTCTCTTATTTCATACTCGAACTGTTAACTGATGTTAGAGGAACTGGAGCGTTTATAATTTTATTTGCTCTTTTATTTCAGATTGTCTCTTCATTATTCATTGAAAATAATTACATCGTACCCGAAGTATTACGCAACCGTCTTCTTGGACTTCATGTTATAAGTGCATTATTAGGATATTCCGGCATAACAATATCAGCAGTTTACGGTCTTTTATTTCTTGTGCTTTACAAGAACTTAAAATCGAGCAGGTTCGGATTAATTTTCAACCGGCTGCCAAGTCTGGAAATACTGGAGAAATTAAGTTTCAATTCCCTTCTCATCGGGTTTGTACTTTTTACAATTGCAATTATAATAGGAATAATCTGGCTCCCTTCTGCATTCCCGGATTTCAGTTATTCTGATCCCAAGTTAATAGGTACTGCACTTGTTTGGATTATTTATGGAGCCGGTATTCTTAGCAAATTCCTGGCTAACTGGTATGGTAAAAAAGTAATTCTCTTTTCACTAACGGGATTTTTATTAGCAGTACTTTCATTAATACTAACAACTACTCTTGCAACAACTTTTCATTCGTTTTATTGAAAGTAGCTTTAAGATGAATTTAATCGGTATTACAATCAATCATAATAATTCTCCAATCGAAGTACGTGA
>CAZEBL010000321.1:0-2891 GCA_964510325.1 uncultured Melioribacter sp.
TTGTTTTTGAACAAAAGTGGGAGAGATCGGAGCTTGCGACTATTAATGTTTTGTCATTAATCAAAGGGGCAATTCTATCTGCAAGTTCATAAACAAAATTTCTGTTCTGATCTCCAAGCACAATTGGAACAACTGAAAAATCTTTTAGCAGAGCCTGTAAAAACGGTATTTGCACTTCTACGGCATGTTCTGTTCGGTGACCCTGAATTCCTTTGAAAATTATTTTGCTATCAGAAATTATTTTATCAATCAATTCATTATTGAGCGGGACATCTCCCAAAGGAGTTCTATAAGCAGTGCCGTCATAAATAGAAATACCCCTGAAATATTCACGGTGACTTGGAGATATGATAATTACAGTTTCGTAATTTCTATTGACCGGAGAATTAAATCCAAACGCTGCCGTCTTACCAGAATAAACATAACCGGCGTGAGGAGAAACAATGCCGGCTACATTATTAAACTGTTTTTCGGGAAGAGCTTCGTTCAATAACAAATTAACCTCTTCTCTAAGCTTTGAAGCTGAGGCCGGATAAAACATCCCGGCAACAGCGGGCTCTCTTATCCCTTGCATTTTTTACTCAACTTTTGTTAAAGATTTTTCACTAAATACAGTTGCTGTAAAACCGCTAAGTTTTAATTGCTTCTCTCTCCAGTAACCCGCATGAAATCCCGACTTCTGACAAATTGCATCGAGGTATTGTTCTCTATTCATATTGTGTTCAACCGGAACCTGTGGTAAAAGTAATCCTCGTTTTCCTTTCTCTTCAAGTATCAATCCGTGTTTACCAATTTCTATTTCATCATAATTGTTTAATGGAAACGGTTCGGACAACACAGATATCTCAATAGAAATTTTGGAAAGTTCCTTTTCGCTAACTGGATAAAACCGTGGGTCGTTCTGTGCAGCATGAACCGCCGCTTCACAAATTGTTTTGAATAACGGCTGGTCTGATATTATAAAACCGATACAACCCCTAAGTCCGCCATGTTCTGTTAAAGTTACAAATGCACCGGCATGTGAATTAAATACCGGGTGTTTTTTGAAATCGGGCTGTGGAATCTCCTTGCCGGTAAAAATTGAAGTGATTGAATTTCTTGCAGCTTCAAGAAGTATTTTTTTTTCTTCCTGTGTTAGTTCCATTTTTATCCAAGCTTGTAAACAATTAATCCGTTCTTTTCTTTAAGAAGTATGAGATAGTTTTTGAAAACAAAAAAGGAATCGGGAATAAAAGCATTTGTGCTTGAATTTAAAATATCATTAAGAACAATTTTCTCTCTGGATAAATCGTATGCTACAAATTTATTTACAAGACTACCGCTGAATATTTTTGAGTGAAAACTGAAGAGTAAAAGATTTTCGAAGGAAGTATATTCAACATCTCCAACAATTTCAAGATTATTGATTGTTCTTGTAATTATGCTGCTAATTGCCGGATCGGATTTGTCAGATTCCCATTTTTCTGTAAAATAGAAATTGTTGTTATAATTTGAATCTGCTTCTCTCCTCAAATAATTTATCTTTTCAAAATCCTCTCCCAGATCTTCCTCTTGTAATCCGGATAAATAATTCAGAGCGTAAAAATTTCTGCTTTCAAACTTTTGCTTATAACAGTAAATCTTATCATTAAGAATAAACAAAAATGAATTGTCGGAATCTGTCCACTTTACTGTTTGCGTTGAAATTTCAAAACCGATAATCTGTTTATGACCGGGCATGTCGGGTTTATCATACTTATGAAAAATGATCATGTCCTTATACAGGGTTTCGATGCCGATCCAGTATTTTTCATCTAGCTGAAAATCTTCGAATATTTTTTTACCATTTTCGAGATCATAACAACTGAAAAAGACTTCTTTCCTGTTTACATCGCGCAATTCTATAACTAACTTATTAGTATCAGAAACAAGTAATCTCCAAACCTGATTCTTTGATTTGTATGTAAAATGTTTTTTAATCTTCATTTTTGCTCTGTGTTTCCCGGTGCCTTCTCTGTAGACCTCTGTGTAACAGAATTAAACCGGTTTAAACTTAGCCGTAAAATGTCTAAGCATTGGTGCTTCATAAATAATCTTATAACCTTTCAGTTTATCGCGGTTCTTAAAAACTTCAATCACAACCTCGGCAACATAATCAACATGGCTCTGTGTATAAACACGGCGAGGTATTGCAAGACGAACGAGTTCCATCATAGATGGAATTAATTTCCCGCTTTCGTCATACTTACCGAACATAACCGATCCGATCTCAACAGCACGAATTCCACCTTCAACATAAAGTTCGCACACAATCGATTGCCCGGGATACTCTTCGGGTTTAATGTGCGGAAGAAATCTTTTTGCATCTATGTAGATTGCATGACCACCCGGTGGTTCAATTATCGGAACACCGGCGTTAAGTAATTTCTCACCAAGGTATTCGGTGCTCCTAATTCTATATTGCAGATAATGTTCGTCAACAACTTCTTCAAGACCCTGAGCAATTGCTTCGAGGTCGCGTCCCGCAAGTCCTCCATAAGTTACAAATCCTTCAGTTACAATTAAAAGGTTACGGCACTTCATTGCAAGTTCTTCATCATTAAGCGAAAGCCAGCCGCCGATGTTAACAAGCGCATCTTTCTTTGCACTCATTGTTGAACCATCGGCATACGAAAACATCTCTTGAACAATCTCGATTATCGACTTATCTGCATAACCAGTTTCTCTTTTTTTAATAAAGTAAGCATTCTCTGCAAATCTGCATGCGTCGAGAAAAAGAGGAATATCATATTTTTTACAAATTTCTTTAACCTCTCTTATGTTTTGCATGGAGACTGGTTGCCCGCCGCCCGAATTATTAGTAACGGTTAAAACAACGAGAGGAATATTCTCTTTACCATACTTATGAATAA
>CAZEBL010000322.1:0-2863 GCA_964510325.1 uncultured Melioribacter sp.
AATCAGGTTTTGTTTTTAATGCTTGTGTAGGAGTAGCACCCATATCGATAACCTGAGAAGTATGGTAAATCATCTTCTCATTAATCGAAATATTTTCCAGTTTAGCTGATTCGAGAATTTTCTCTTTGTCGCCTACTAAAATTAGATCAAAGTCTTTACTCTGGTTGAATGCATCAAGAGCACCGATTAAAACATTCTTAGGGGCATAATCGCCCCCCATAGCATCAACTGCAATTACGCATTTAATGTCATTTTTTGTTTGTGTCATTTACAAATAATTAAGAATGTTAGGATTCCGGTACGAACATGGATCTGCCGGCATAATATCCGCAGCTTGGGCATGCTCTATGGCTTAATTTAAGTTCGCCACAATTTGAGCAACGGCTTAAGGTAGGAACAGTTGCCTTATAATGAGTTCTGCGCTTATCCCTTCTACTCTTAGACATCTTACGTTTCGGATTAGGCATCGTTTAACCTTTGTTTAGTTATTAGATTTTAATTTTTTTAATGGTTCCCAAATATCATTGGTCTTTTCAAGGTGACAATCACATTTACCTTGATTCAAATTTATTCCGCAAACAGAACATAAACCTTTGCAGTCATCACTGCACAATTTTTTCATCGGAATTGAAAGCTCTGTGTATTCATATACATCTTTGCTTAAATCAATTTTATCCTGATCAGCAGAAATGTACTTAACGTTGTAATCCTCAGAAACAACGGGATTCTTTGAAAAAATGTAACTCAACTGGAAATTTGAATGTAATTGTGTATTAAATTCGGAATTACATCGATCGCAAACCATCCTGGAATTAACCACTACATCGCAATTCAATACAATTTGATGCTGGGATTTATCCATTCTGCAGTCAACATGAACATTTCCAAAGAATAATTCTTCCAGACCCACTTTTTCGACAGGTTCTTCAAATATAATTTGGTGGATGCCGTCTGAAAAATTTGTATATTTTATTATCATTTTAACAAAGAGCGAAAAAATTGGGTCAAAATATAGTCACCAATTCGCTTATAATCAAGAAATGATTAAATATGTATATATAAGAGATAACTTAAGAGTTTTTCTTTATCCTGTTATAAATAAAGTATATGGGTTAAAAAATGCCTACTAATGCCTCCCTATTAGCTGCAATAATCCCAATGATAATTTATTTAATTATTATCTGGCGAATGGATAAATATGAAAGAGAACCGTTCCGGTTTTTAATATTACACTTTTTATGGGGTGCTTTCGGGGCAATAATTTTAGGAATTTTAGGAAGTGCAATACTTGGAAATTTTACTGGTATTAGGGAAGATGGAAGTCCAGTTAATACACTTATCCAGACAATTCTTTTCGCTCCTGTTTCCGAGGAGATTGCAAAAGGGGTATTTCTATTATGGTCTGTTAAATCCAGAAAATTTGATAATATTACAGACGGACTGGTTTACGGTAGTGCAATAGGATTGGGTTTTGGGATGACAGAAAATTTTACATACTTTGTTACATACGGGGATACATTATCATCGTGGATATTTCTCGTGTTTATCCGTTCTCTATTCTCTGCTGTAATGCACATGATTTCAACTGCAACGTTCGGTGCATTTCTCGGAATGGCTAAATTTAATTTAAGAATATCGAAAACATTTTTACCCATTGCAGGATTATTGCTTGCGATTTTTTTCCATTTCATGTGGAATTTTACAGTTAGCTATAACAGCACATTTATGTTCGGATTCGTTTTTATGATAGGTCTTATAATTTATTTTATGTTGATATTCCGGTATGCAATCCGTAAGGAAAAAGAAATAATCGAATCGGAATTAAATGAGGAATACGATTTATTAAATCTACCCAAAGAACATATAAAAATAATAAGCTCCTCATTAAGATTAAGAAAGGGTTGGGTTGATGAAAATATCCGTAAACAGTATTTTAGAATTGCAATTAGACTTGCGTTCAAAAAGATGCAGAGTAAAAACAGCGAGGGATATTTAAAGGCAACCTATGATTATGAAGTTGAAGTTCTTCGTAATTTAATTCGCAATTTATTTCTAATAGAAACCGCAAAATAAAAATGAAAAGTAAAATTGGAATTCTTGGTGGTACATTCGATCCTGTTCATAACGGACATTTAATTACTGCACAGTATGTCCTCGAGAAAAGAAACCTTGATAAAATAATTTTCATACCATGTTATATTTCTCCTCATAAGACAGAACTGATATCATCATCTGCTGAGCATAGACTTAATATGGTTAAGCTTGCTATAGACAATATACCTTACTTTGATTACTCCGATTACGAGCTTAAAGCCGAAGGCGTATCTTATTCCTATAATACCCTACTTTATCTAAGTGAAAAATATGAATCTCTTGAGTTGATTATTGGTTATGATAATCTGCTCGTTTTCGATAAATGGTATCAACCTGATGAAATAATCCGTCTTGCTTCTCTGGTTGTAATGAAAAGAAAGACCGACATTGAAGAGAAAAGGAACAGATTTTTTGAAAAAGCTGTTTTATTAGATACTCCGACTATTGAAATATCCTCCACAGATATACGTGAACGTGTTAAGAATAATTTGCCAATAGACTTTCTTGTCCCTGAAAGTGTTAAAAAATATATTAACGAAACAAATTTGTACAGGCAATAATATTTATGAATGTTAATGAAATTGCAGAGAAGATTTTTGAAAATGATAAACGATACGTATCACGTGCAATAAGTATTGTTGAATCAAATAATTCCATATCGGCTGAATTATTAAATGAATTACATAAAAGAACCGGTAATGCTTATAGAATCGGAATAACCGGTCCTCCCGGTGCAGGTAAATCTACATTAACAAATCAACTTGCAAAG
>CAZEBL010000323.1:0-2858 GCA_964510325.1 uncultured Melioribacter sp.
TGGTGCCGTTTATATCGGATTGTTCGAAATGGGAATTACATTTTTCCTGTGGCTGAAAGCACTTTCGCTAAGTGAAAACAAGGCGAAGACTTCTACAATGGTTTATCTATTCCCGGTAATTTCTCTTTTCTTTATTGCACTTGTACTTAAGGAGGATCTTTTTACATCTTCAATTATCGGATTAATATTAATTGTAGGGGGAATATTAATTCAACAGCTTGGTAAAAAAGAAGAGTTATAATGTATTGACATTCAGTTCTTCTGAATATATTTTGTAAACAAATAATAATTGAAAATATGAGCACCATAAAAACAAAAAGAAAATATAACCGGAAACTGCCAATACTTATTGAAAAAGGTGAAGACGGGATGTATATAGTTGAATGCCCGTTATTTGATGGATGCTATACTCAGGGGAAAACTATTGATGAAGCATTGAAAAATATTCGTGAAGTGATTGAACTTATCCTTAATGAAAAGGAAGCCAGGAGAGTAATAAAGAATTACAATCCACAAGAAATTAGCTTACATACAATAACAATTTAATAAATGGCTTTTCTGCCGATACTATCTGGAAAGGATATAATTAAAATTCTTGGGAAGTTAGGTTATCATGTAGTTCGTCAAAGAAGTAGCCACATTCGATTGTACCATTCTAATAAAAAACCAGTTACAATTCCTAATTATAAATCTATTGATCGTTCATTATTAAGAAAAATATTGCGTGATATTCAGGTAAGTGATGAAGAGTTTTTAAAGTATCTTTAAAGATTTTGTTAGCTCAGAACAAATGTTTGCCCAATCTCCTCGAGTCCAATCTCAATCTGGAAATTTCCTGCAACCCGTTTCATCCAATCGATAGGTTCATTGAATGGTTCTGATCCCTGCTTAAATGTTTTTGTGTGAATCGGTATGAAATATTTTGCATTAATATCATTCGCCATCTGTAGAGCTTCCTCCGGATTGCAATGATTTCTTCTCCATGGATTGTAAGCCCCGATCGGCATAATAGCTATATCAATGTTTTCGTTCTTAGCGGCGTTATATTTATCCGTCATTGCGGTATCTCCTCCGAACAATACTTTTGAGCCGCCGTAATCAATAACGTATGCATTAAAGCTTCTTCCATCCTTCATATAACCGCGTGAGCGATCCTTCTCCCAGGGGAAACGCCATCCGAAATGTTTTACTTCCAGAGCTCTGAAGCGGATTCCTTGAAGTTTCAGCTCGTCATTCCAATCCATAACAGAAATTGATTTCCACGGGAGCTCTTCAATTACATCTTTGGTAAGGTAAGCCGTAACAACATCAATTTGATCAGGGTATTTATTTGCAAAATGTTTGAGTGTTGGGTAATCCATATGATCCATGTGTGCATGAGAAAGAAGAATGATATCGGGCTTCGGGAATTCATCAATCTCCAATGCTGGGGGAGTCATACGCTTTGGTCCGATTGTGTTGCCGAGAAAATACAAGCCGACATTATCAAACAATACCGGGTCTGTTAGAATCCATTTCCCATACATGTTTATCAATACTGTCGCATGACCAATCCAAGAAAGTGTTACCGTATCATTTTCCCATAAATGCGGTTCGGGCTTGTAGTTTAATTTTATCCGCGGCTTTGCTTCTGTATCTGTCTGGAAGAACAATGGTGAAAGCAAAGTACCTGAAGCAGCTAGAGATATATTTTTGATAAATTTTCTTCGTTTCATAATAACTGATAACAACAGGAACTTGTAAAAAGTTTACTAATGCTAAAAACATATAAACAATAATCTCTACCTGTAAATTCTTGGAACGCGGGTATTGATATTGGTTAAAATTTCATAAGGGATGGTTCCAGCCCAGTTTGCAAGCTCTTCGCATGTAATTGAATTAACTCCGTCGCTTCCAATCAATATTACCTCATCACCATTGAACGCACTGTCGCTTCTAATACTTACTACAATTTGGTCCATTGTAATTGCACCTATGACCGGGTAACGTTTACCACGTATCAGCACTTCAGCTTTGTGGGACATACTGCGGAAATACCCATCTCCGTAACCAACCGGAACCGTTACCGCTCTTATAAGTTGATCTGGCGTGAATGTAGAATTGTAACTCACAGGATGCCCCGGTTTAATTGCTTTGAAATATACAACGTGAGATTTCCATGATAGCGTTGGTTTTACAGCAATTGTTCGCTTTACCTCGTTGGATGGATAAACACCATACAATAAAATTCCAGGACGAACTAAATCTAAATTAGCTACCGGCAATTGTAGAATTCCACCCGAATTAGAAATGTGTCTTATTGGTGTTTCAATTGAATTCTTTGAGTAGAAATTAAGGACTTCTAAAAACCGTTCAAGCTGAAGGTTAGCGAAGGAAAGATCTGACGAATCCGAACTTGCAAAGTGCGAATAGATCCCTTCAACAAAAACATTCTTACATTTTACAGATGCTTCAAGAAACTTTTCTGCATTGTAATAATGAACGCCGATCCGTTCCATACCGGTATCAATCTTCAAATGAACCTTAGCTTTCACTTTAATTGCAGCAGCAGCTTCATCAATCTGATTTAACTTCTCAATTGATGAGGCTGTCATTGTTAGATCGTACTTTAAAAAAATTGGAATTTGATTACCGAGCATTCCACCCATTACAAGAATTGGCAATTTAATCCCGGATTGTCTTAGTAAAATCCCTTCTTCAAGAACAGCAACGCCAAGGTAATCCGCATTAAGTTCCTGCATAAGCTCAGCAACACGAACAAGCCCGTTTCCATAAGCATTTGCTTTAAGAACCGCCATTACCATGGAAGGTGAGACATGCTTTTTAATTGTGTTAAAATTTTCTGTAAGTTTTTTCAG
>CAZEBL010000324.1:0-2856 GCA_964510325.1 uncultured Melioribacter sp.
AAGAATTAAAACCTGAAAAACCGAAAAAATCGATTTTCAGAAGAGTTATTAATGCTTTCATTTTATTCTTTCTGGCATTAATTGCTCTAAGCGTGCTATTGCTCGGATTTTCACAGACCGGCACTTTCAGAGAAATTCTAAGAAATAAATTGATGTCCGAGATAAACTCATCAATTAATGGAAATCTCTACATTGAAAAAATCGACGGAACAATTCTAACATCTGTTTTCCTCCGTAATACAATTTTAACAACATCAGGTGATACACTCTTAAAAGCGGATAAGATAGAAATAAAAACTAGTCCGTTGCAGATACTGTTAAAAAAAATATTTATACGTAAGATTCTTGTGGAAAATGTTACAATCAAATTACTACAGGATGAAAACGGAGAATGGAATTACAACAAACTATCGAAGCCTAAAGAGGAAGATACAACCGAATCCGAGTTCCCCTTTTATATCCAGGCAAATGATATTCAATTAAAAAATATCAACCTTGTTCAGCAATCATTCTCGAACATCAATTCTACAAAAAATTATAAGACAGTTAATTTTGATGATCTGCGAATCAAAAATCTTTTTCTTTCAGCCCAGGCATTCATTGATCTTCCTAACTCCGACTACCTATTAATTCTAAAAGAACTTTCATTAAAACCGAACCTTACTCGATTCAACCTTCAAAATATTTCCGGTGAATTTGCAATTACCAAAGAATTTGCGAGTGTTAAAAACTTTGCTTTCATTACCGATAGCAGCGATATAAGATTAAATGCAAGAATCGATAGTCTCAATTTATTCGCTAATGTTGAATTAGAAGACTTTAAGAACTATCCCGTTGAAATTGACCTTGATGCTAATTCATTTAACTTCGACGACCTTTCATCATTTATCGATGCAACAGAAATCTTAAAAGGAAATCCTTCGCTGGAATTGAAAGCGAAAGGAAAATTCGGCCGATTTAATATTGACAAACTAGCTCTCGATTACCGTTCAACGCATTTTGAATTAAGCGGTCAGTTGCTTAATCTAAATAAACCAGAAGACATGTTTATTAAGGCAAAAATTACTGATACTGATATAAATTACCGAGATGTAAACGCTCTACTCCCCTCTTTAAAGCTTCCTGAATTTGCAAAGCTTAAAGTCAGCCAGGTAAATGTTGAATATGAAGGGGAACCGACAAATTTCAAATCCCTTTTATCCGGCAACATTGAAAACGGATCTATTAAATTAGATGCGGCTATGAATCTTGAAAAGGAACCGATGACGTATGATATTAAATTCGAAACAAATAATATTGATCTTAATCCCCTGATAGGAATAACAACTTCAATAAATTCAAAAGGGAATCTTGTTGGAAGTGGTGTTTCTCCATTCGAATTAAATTATGATTTTAATTTCAACACTGGCGAATCGACCTTTAATCAAATACCTGTTGAAAAACTTCATATAAAATCTAAAGCCGCTGATAGGAGGATAGAACTTGAGTTGAATGGTATAAGCAAGAATTCAGAAGCACTTATTACCGGTGAAATGGTTTTTGATAAAGATACCATTCCGGCTTACAGTTTTCTTGGTAGTCTTAATCATCTTGATCTTTCATCTTTTATTGAAGGAGATTATAAGAGCGATCTTAATTTCTATTTCAATGTGGACGGAAAATATTTTAACCCTGATGATATCACTGGAATCTTTGCTATCGGAATTGATTCTTCAAAATACCGGGGAACTAAAATTCATAATTCAATAGTTGATGTTACTTTCAAAAAAGATTCATCGCAAAGGGAAATTAAATTTAATTCCGACTTTGTTGATTTTGCTATAAAGGGTAAGTTCTCTGTTAATGATGCAATAGATATAGTTGCCTACGAAGCCAAAACCATTTCAAAGATTATCTCGGAAAAAATTAAAGAGTTGAATCCCCTTTCTGTAATGAGTACGGGAACTTCCGGTTCGATTGAAGACAATACATTGCCGGATGTAATAAGCAAAAATCTTAAATTCGATTTCGAATTTAATTTTAAAGACTTTGCTCTAATCACCGAAATAATTGGTTACGATCGTTTCGATATAATGGGCTCTGGAAAAGGAAGTGTGGTTAACCATCCGCCTAATTTCTCAATCAATTCAAATCTGGATCTGGATTACATAGTTTTTATTGAAGATAAATCTACATTATACATCTCCGATATTAAAACCGAGCTGAATTTTATCCGGGATAACCAACACGCAACATTCGATAAATTATCCGGCACAGCTCATTTAACAGGTAAAAGATTTTATTCCGGGACATACATTAAAGACATCTATGCCGATCTAAATTTCAACCAGAGTAGATTATATTTTAACGCTTCTGCAAATTTTGAGGATATGGTTAAAGCCAATGCAGAAGGCTACATATTAATACGTCCTATAGAACAACAGATACGAATTGGAAAAATCAAAGCAGATTATGACGGTCTGCTTTGGACTAACAAAGACACAATTGATATCTTCTTTAACCCATACAGGTTTAACATTGCAAACTGTGCTGTTTATAACGATACATCTTCAATAAGTATAAAAGGGACTATCGAAAGCAGCGGGGCTCAAAATCTTGTTCTTCAAGCCAATAATATCTCCGGAAGAATCCTGTCTAAATATTTATTTGGCAAAGATGATTTTAAATTAAGAGCAGATGCAGATCTAAAGGCAGTTATTAGCGGCGACTTTGAAGAACCATATATCAATACATCCATAAAGCTGAATCATCTTAAATATGGTAATAATAGACTTGGTTTTCTTGATGGAATAATCCGTTACTCAAATAAGGTTGTTACGACCGATATTAAATTTGTCGATTCAACTTATAATATAG
>CAZEBL010000325.1:0-2854 GCA_964510325.1 uncultured Melioribacter sp.
ATTCAACAAGTCTAAAAGATGAATTTCTCCTTAATTCAGATGGGTATTTAGAAATAATTAAAAAATACCCAAACGGTGGTAAAGAAAAAGTTTTTATTAAGGCAAACCACCCAACTAATCCAGAATGTTCAGATTTATTGTTAAAGAAAAATAATGAACTTAAAAAGATACTAGAATTAAAAAGATTAGATTGTTCGGACAAAACTAAAAACGCTGTAATTAGAAAAGCAATCTGGGATAGTTTTAATAATGATTTGCAATTACAAGAAATTGAAATAGATGCGTTAAAAGAAGATGCTAAAAACATTTGGGAACAACTTAAAAACTATATGCCATTATATGCTCTTTTTCAATCTGACCGTAAGAATAGTGATGGAGATAATGAGATACAAGATCCATTAAAGGAAGCAGTAAGGCAGATATTAAGTAATGAGGAAATCAGGAGGAAATTCAATGAAATAGCCAACGAAGTTGAAAATAAATTGCAAGAAGTTTCTAATAGAACACTGGAAAAACTCAGAGAAATGAATCCAGAAGTGGCGAATGGCCTTAATCCAGTTATTCCTCAAGCAGAAAGTTTAAAATGGGTAGATGTTTTTAAAAGTGTTTCAATCTCAGGTGATGAAAATATACCTATTAATAAACGCGGTAGTGGAATTAAACGACTAGTTTTACTTAATTTTTTTAGAGCTGAGGCAGAAAGAAGACAGCAGGAAAAAAATGTTCCTAATATTATATATGGAATTGAAGAGCCAGAAACCTCTCAACATCCAAAACATCAAAGAATGTTAATCAATGCTTTTAAAGAATTATCTAAAACTAATAATACTCAAATAATATTAACAACTCATAGTCCTGCAATTGTAAAGCTTTTAGAATTTGATCAACTGAAACTTCTTAAAAATGAAAATGGGAAAGTGGAAGTAATAAGTATTGAGAAAAACGAATTGCCATATCCATCTTTAAATGAGGTTAATTTTTTAGCCTTTGGAGAAGCTGACGAAGAATATCATAATGAGCTTTATGGATACATTGAAAGTGAAGGTAAACTAAATGAATATAAAAATGGAAAAACCGCTATAAAGTATAAACGTGAAAGAAATGGTCAAGTTGTAGAGGAGGGAATAATACTAAGTGAATACATTAGACATCAAATTCACCATCCGGAAAATAAATTAAATGATAGATTTACTTTTGAACAACTTCAGGAATCAATTAAATTAATGAGAGATTTTATTAAAAACAAAATGAATTAATAATACGCCGCCTAACAGCGGCTATACGCCATTGAAACGGCGCATAGCCGCAAAACGTTATCTGCCATTGCGGATGTGATAAATAAATGAGTCCAATACCGGAAAATAAAAAATCTGAAATCATTGCCTTAATACGGGAAGGAAAATTAAGCAGAGAGCAAATCGCTACTAAAGTTGGAGTATCTCCGGGAACAGTTAGCGCAATTAAAGCTCATTTAACAATGGGAACTTATACTGAACCGTCGGAAGCTGAAGAAGTCATTGAGGCGATAGAAACGACTTTTGGACTTGAGCGTGATCTCCAAATAGCCCTTCGTTCTAACATTGAACAGCTTGAACAAGGGCTCAAGATAATAGATGAAGGACGGGAGCGAACTACAGAAGCGGGTAGAATTGATATTACAGCCGAAGACCAGCAAGGTGGTATTGTTGTCATAGAACTGAAAGCTGGTGCTGCTAACCCAGATTGTGTTGCTCAAATATTGTCCTATATGGGTGTTCTTAGTGAGAAGGAACAAAAGACCATTCGTGGCATTTTGGTGGCTGGGGATTTCCCTCCTCGTGTAGTCTTTGCAGCTCGCGCAGTACCTAACCTTCAATTAAAGAAATACACTTTCAGATTTTCATTCGAGGCGGTTAAATGAATAATAATAACATAACGGCAACGGCAGATAACACGGTGTATGCGGCTCGCTTCACTTCACTTGTTTTTTTTCCCCTTATTGCCCTGTTGAGTTCGTGTATCCCCATGGCATATTACAAATGGGATATTTCGTTGCAACAACCAATGCTATCAGATATTCTTGCGTATTCTGATGAGTTCATTGACATCCTTTTCATGGTCGAGAAAACACAAATTGCCTTTGATATGCAAAATAAAACTGATAAAGGCATAAAGATTAATTGGGACGAGCTATCTTATATTTCACCTACTGGTAAATCAATGAGATTTATTCATAGTGGAATTCGACTGATAGATAGAAATGCGCCACAAGCACCTACAATTGTCCCTCCGAATTCAAGGATTTCGGACATTCTAATTCCATCGGAACATATATATTATGTTAGTGGCGAATATGGTGGCTGGCATGAATTGGATTTATTCTACGGTGATGATAAAGCTGTATATGAAGGAAAAGAATTTAGTGTCTATATGCCACTGGAAATAAAGGGTGACCGAAAAGAATATACCTTTACTTTCAGGATTAATAAAGTAACCAAAGTTGAAAAATGATAATTTGCCGACTTCATATAACACAGCATAAAATGTTCGTGCATTACGGCACTCACCCAAATTTTTGCTTTGCAAAAACTTCTTTTACGCTGGAATCGTTATAGCCAATGTTAGAACAAAAACTGAAACAACAGAAATTTTAGAAAATGGAAAGTATTAAATTGAACGACATACTGCGATTTGACAACCTAAAAAATGTTAAGATTCGTTTCAATTTAATGTTTCGACATAATTGGAATCCAATAGAGCTTTTTAAAAATGGGGACACATCAACAATGCTTGAAGGACAATATTGGAACTACAATAAAAATAAATCATACAAAGTAGGACAAATCACGGTTGGATTTGTTAAGATTAAGCCGAA
>CAZEBL010000326.1:0-2802 GCA_964510325.1 uncultured Melioribacter sp.
TTCTGTGAATATAAACTTCTGGAAATGAGCAGCCGCCCGGGTAATGGTGAACTGTTCAATAAAATTTACGACACAGCTGTTTCTAATGCAGAAAAACTATCATCCGCCAAAGGTTTTGAATCGGAAGGCAAAACTCTTCTTGCTGGAATTTATATGATGAAGATTGCATTAAATCCGATGTCTGCTGTTTCACTTACGCCCCAAATTCATTCATTGCTGGATGAAGCACAACAACTTAATGCTGATAATCCAAGATCCTACATCATAAGAGGAATAATGAAACTTCAAACACCGGTGGTGTTTGGTGGAAGTACTGAAGATGCGGCAAAAAACTTTTCGAAGGCAATTCAGCTTTTTGAAAAAGAAGATGAAGCTGATCCTATTAAACCTCATTGGGGTTATTTAGATGCGCTTGCATGGATGGGAATAACACAAGAAAAGCTTGAAAACTATGATGCTGCAAAATTTGCTTATCAAAAAGCTTTGAACTTCGAACCGGAATATGCCAGGGTAAAATATTCTCTTTTGCCCAAGTTGCTTGAGAAAATTGGAAAATAATTATTTCTGAAAGGGACAAAAATGATTGAGCGGGAAAAAATAATACTGATAATAATTTTACTTATTGCTGGATTAATATCTTTATCGGCACAGGAAAAAACCAGAATTGAAGGCACTATAAAAGACGACAAAAATAGACCGGTTCCATATGTAAACGTATTTCTTTTAAACACAACCGATGGGACAATGAGTGACGAAGATGGCAAGTTCAGTTTTAAGACTTCTGCCAAAGGTAAAGTAGTTCTAATTGCTAGTATTGTCGGATATGAAAAATTTGAAAGAGAGTTTGAAATTACTGAGACAAAATTTCACTTTGATATACAGCTTAAAGAAAAAGCCGTTAATCTGAAAGAAACAATTGTAACAGGAAGTTCTTACGGTTCCGAAAAAGAGAAGGGACTTGTTATCAGCAGATTGGATGTACTCACTACTCCCGGAGGAGCAGCAGACATTTTTCAATCACTTAAGACTTTGCCAGGATTAACTCAGGTTTCTGAAAGCGCAGAACTTTATGTAAGGGGCGGCGACCCGATTGAAACGCTTACAATGATTGATGGAGCGACAGTTTATCATCCATTTACATTTGAATCTGCATACGGGGGAATTTTTTCTAATCTTACTCAAAGCGCTGTAAAGGGAATTTACTTCTCAAGCGGAGGTTTTTCCTCAAAATACGGTAATGTCCTTTCGGGAGTTCTCGATATTGAAACACGTGATCAACCTTCGAGATCGCAATATCAAATCGGTTTATCTCTGGCTAACGGTTCTGTAAATGCTGATATTCCAATTGATGACGGCAAACTTGGAATCTATTTCGACATTCGGCGAAGCTTTACTAAACCGATCTTCTGGTTAAATGGCGGATTGGATAGAATGACCCTGTCCCCCACTTCCAGAAATCTAACAGGTGGAATTGTTTACTCATATTCGAAATCAGGAAAGTTAAAACTATTTACTATGCTTGCTGATGATGAACAAGGTGTTAAAGTTGAAAGGGCGGAATATACAGGTGCCTTCAACGGAAATTCAAAAAATCAGTTTATTAATCTGCACAATACAAATATTCTGTTTGAAAATGTTGTAATGAAAAACAGTCTCTCTTATAATAAATATTCCAACAACTGGCTGCTTGGGATTCTAGACCTGACAAAGACAGATTATGTTTACACTTTCAGAAATGATTTTGAAATCTCAGTTAATTCCTCAAATAAAATTCTTATAGGTGCTGAATTAGAAAAGCGGGAAGTAAACTATATTGGCAAAATTCCGGAAGAAGATTTTGATATCCGTCCTGACGGCAATTCAAAGATAATTGATGCAACTTTTTACGGATCGCGTTTTGCTGGTTATACAGAATTTCAATCTGCTAATCCATTTGGATTACAGAATGTATCAGTTGCCGCCGGAATACGATATGATAAAATCCCAGAATTGGATCTTGGCTGGTTCGATCCAAGATTTAGTATTAGCTATAAACTGAGTGACAAGTCAATAATTAAGTTAGGAGCAGGAATTTTTCATCAGCTCCCCAATCCACAATTATTTCGTCCTGTAGATGGTAATCCGAATTTAAAATCAATGCGAGCAGATCATTTGATCGTATCATACGATTATAATATCGATGATCAGAATTCCTTCAGGATGGAAGTATATCACAAGAATTATTCTAATCTTCCTAAAGAAAATCTGATCCTCAACTATGATAACAGCGGTAAAGGTTTTGCAAATGGAGTTGATGTAATATTCAAAGGAATATTGCCGTTAAACATTACCGGATGGATCTCCTACGGATTCATTAATACAAAAAGAGATTGGATGGATTACGATGGGTTAACAAGCAGTTCATTCGATATTACTCATAATTTTTCTCTTGTGCTTAAATATAACATCACGGATTTATGGCAGATCGGAATTAATGCCAAATACGCTACGGGTCGTCCTTACACTCCTGTTGAATCCTCCTTTTACAGAAGTGATATAAATATCTTTGAGCCGATTTATGCTGCAACCAATTCAGAAAGATTTCCTGACTATAGGCGAGTTGATCTTCGAATTATGCATTTCAACCAGATATTTGAAAACATATCGTTGGTTGCCTATATGGAAGGACTTAATATTTTCAATAATCAAAATATTTTTGGTTACACTTATTCGCCGGATTACAAGGAACGAAAAGAAATTAAGAGTTACTTCGGAAGACGAATGTTAGTATTTGGATTCATGGTTGGCTTTTAACTATCAGCC
>CAZEBL010000327.1:0-2794 GCA_964510325.1 uncultured Melioribacter sp.
GGTCTTCCTACAAAAACAGAACAAGCAGATTTATTCCAGGCAATGTACGGAAGACATGGCGAAGCTCCTGTTGTAGTTCTTGCTGCACGCAGCCCTGTGGATTGTTTCTATGCTTCAATTGAAGCCGCAAAAATTGCGGTTGAATTTATGACACCGGTTATTCTTTTAACTGATGGTTACCTTGCATTCGGTTCCGAACCAATGAAGATTCCTGCTTTTAATGAATTACCTAAATTCAATTTTGAGTTTAGAAAAGATCCCGAAGGATTCTATCCATATCTTCGTAATGAAAATCTTGTTCGCCCATGGGCTATTCCCGGTACTCCTGGCTTGGAGCATCGAATTGGCGGATTGGAAAAGAAGGATGTCTATGGTAATATCAGTTACGAACCAGATAATCACGAAAAAATGATTAATAATAGAAAAGAAAAAATTGAGAAAGTTCAGACTGTTATTCCGGATGTAGAAATTGAAGGAGACCAGACAGGAGAATTGTTGATCTTGAGTTGGGGCAGTACATACGGTGCAATTAAAGAAGGTATTAGAAAAGCTTCTGCAGATAGTTATAAAGCTTCGCATGTTCACTTAAGATATATTCATCCATTCCCTAAAAACCTTGGACAGGTATTAAAGAGCTTTAAGAAAGTTTTGATTCCGGAAATGAATAAAGGTCAACTTGCTACAATTATCAGAAGCACTTTCTTAATTGATGCGATACAATATAATAAAGTTAAGGGTCAGCCTTTTAAGATAGCTGAAATACAAAATAAAATTTATGAAGTTCTCGGAGGAGAAAATGGAAAATAAAATAGAGCCAGTTGTTACCGGAGTAAAATATACTGCAAAAGATTTTTCTTCGGATATAGATGTTAAATGGTGTCCGGGCTGCGGGGATTATTCCATTCTTGCCCAGGTTCAAAGAACCTCACCGGATTTCGGCGAAAAGAAGGAAAACATTGTTTGGGTCTCCGGTATCGGATGTTCCAGCCGCTTTCCTTATTACATGAGTACCTATGGATTTCACGGAATTCACGGTCGTGCTGCCGCAATAGCAACCGGCGTAAAATTAGCAAATAAAAATTTACAGGTATGGGTTGCTACTGGTGATGGTGATATGTTGAGTATCGGTGGAAATCATTTTATTCATGCTTGCAGAAAAAATGTTGATCTGAAAATATTATTGTTTAACAATAGAATTTATGGTTTAACAAAAGGGCAGTATTCACCAACTTCGGAAAAAGGCAAAGTAACAAAATCATCACCATATGGAACCGTTGATTGGCCGTTTAATGCAATTAAACTTGCTGACGGTGCCGGTGCAACATTTATTGCAAGAACAATGGATAGAGATCCTAAACATATGCAGGAAATGTTAACACGGGCATCAAAACATAAAGGTCTCGCATTTATTGAAATATATCAGAACTGTCCGATATTCAACGATGGTGCGTATTTCCATCTGACTGAAAAAGAAACTAAACCTGAAAATGTAATTGTATTAGAACATAATAAACCTTTAGTGTTTGGTGCTAATAAAGATAAGGGTATTAAACTGGATGGAATTAATCCTGTAGTTATTGATATTAACGATGGTAAACATTCAATTAATGATTGCTGGGTTCATGATGAGTTTGACGATAATCCCACACGTGGATTTATTTTAGCACGTTTGTCGGATCTTCCCGGATTCCCGACACCTGTTGGTGTGTTTAGACAGTATAACAAACCAACATACGATGGCGATTACATGAAGCAGATTGAACATGTAAAAGCTCAGAAAGGTGAAGGAACTTACGATCGATTAATGTTCTCTACAACTACATGGGAAGTAAGTTAATTAGCAAAATAATATTTCTGCATTCTAAGAGGCATTCTCAAAAGTATGATTGACAAATTAATTTGTTAGTCGAAACCGAATTTATAAATTGAATTAAGTTTATGAATCACTTTTGAGAAGCCTCTTTTATTTTATCTAATTAGGGAATTATGGATCAGTTTGCACAATTAAAAAATATTATTGATGGCAATAAAAAATTCTTGATTACATCGCATGTTAATCCCGATGCAGATGCAATTTGTTCGGAACTTGCCACATATCTAATTCTTAAAAAACTTGGTAAAGAAGTTAGGATTATTAATCATAGCTTTACTCCTTATAATCTTGAATTTCTGGATAGGAATAAAGTAATTGAGAGATATGATGAAAATAATCACACGAATATTTTTAATGATGCTGATGTAATCTTAGTAGTTGATCTTAATCAGATGAATCGTGTTGTAAGAATGGAAAAAGGATTAAGAACATCCAACAAGTATAAGGTGTGTATTGATCATCATATGGATCCTGAAAATGGATTCGATTTAATTGTTGGAGGGACTGACTATTCGGCGACAGGTGAAATTATTTATGATTTTCTAAAATCAACTAAGATTGTTGAGCTGGATTATGATATTGCTTACCAGATTTATACGGCTATAATGACCGATACAGGTTCATTCAGATTCGAACGGACTTCTCCTAAAATTCACAAAATAATTGCTGAACTTTTAGAATACGGACTTAATCCTACTGAAATTTATAATAATGTTTACGATCAATTCCACTTTAGCCGTGTTAAGTTGCTGGGCGAAGCTCTTAATTCAATTGAGCTGGATTCAACAAAAAAAGTAGCATTGATGCTTCTATCAAATGAAATCCAGCAAAAACATAACGCCGTTGAAGCAGATGTAGATGGATTTGTTAATTATTGTCTAACCATTCAAGGTGTACAGATAGGAATATTGATTTATGAGT
>CAZEBL010000328.1:0-2776 GCA_964510325.1 uncultured Melioribacter sp.
TCAAATTACTTTTTACAGGATAGAATAAAGTTCTTACCCGTCAACTCCCCTTTTTCATTCGACGCTCTTGCAAAGGTTGTTTGGAGAGACATTGAAAGAAATACAAGGTTTGTAAGTATAAAAAATCCATCTTCGAGTGCATTCGACTCTCAAATTGAAGAATTTAGATTGGAATTTGCATCAACGGTAGAATATAAAACAGACGAAATAAATATGGCGCTAAGATTTTCATTTGCAGAACGGGAGGAGAAACACAACCCAAGAAAAATTGAAGGACTGAGTAATATTATTTTTAACGAACGTGAAACCAATGAATTTCAAAAGAACAATACTTCTAAACTTGCAATTATATCATTTACTAATTTTTTTAAATTATCTTCAAAGGACAATTTACTAATTAGTCTTTTTCACCGGAAACTTGTTTATGACACACCCAGCAACCTAAATTATGACGACCGGGACGAGCTGCTGAGCATAGGTAGAATACAATACGAAAGATTTTTTAATCCATTCTTTAAAGCGTTTATAAACATAGAAGGAAGCTTAAATAAAATAGTTTACATTTTCTCCGAGAGAAGCTCAAACAATAATATTAGAAGAATTCTGAAACTCGGTTCTGGAGGAACATTTACAAGTGGTAACATATCATCAACAAATTCAGCCGAGGTAATGGCTAATTACACTGTATTTGATTATGAGGAACTAAATCCGATTTACAGGAGTTATGCGTTCAGACAATTCGTTGTTCGTGATTCTACTACATTGAGAATCTCAAAACAATTTAAGTTGTCTACTACTGGTTATATCAAACAATCGGAACAGGGTGATTTTAAGTGGAGTTCGTTTACAAGCAAACCACAAAGATTTCTTAATGAGGTCTATTTAGAACCCAAATTTTACTTCGATAATAAATCGTTTGTATTTGGAATCGGTGTTAGATTTTTCAACTTATCCACATTTAACATTTTAAATGGAACCGAAAAACAAAAAATTTCTGAATACAAAAGTATAGGACCGGTGTCCGAAGTAACGATTGAATTAACCGATTCTCTATCTTTCAGAACTTATGGATGGTACGAGTTTATTGAATCGGATAATAATCATAGAGAAATGGTTACGTTTAACTTAAAACTAAACTATAAATTGTAATAAGTATAAATAATTTTTGTTACTATTTTTATTGCGTGATTAAAATTCTCAACCTATTTTTTAGACGTAATTTTAACGAGTATAAATTTGTCAGATAAAATTTACATAAAGGAAATAGAGAGTAATCCGGATTTACTCCCCGAACTCGATGATTTTATTCTGAACATTGCTAAAGAAGCCGGACTGGATAGCGATCAGACCAATAGTCTTTCACTCTCATTTTCTGAAGCTGTATCGAATAGTATTCTTCATGGGAATAAATGTGACCCAAATAAAAAAGTTAAAATAAAGGTCGAATTAAATTCAAGTAATCTTATCATTACAATTAAAGACGAAGGGAAAGGTTTTGATATAGAATCAGTGCCGGATCCTACCAAGCCGGAAAATATTCTTAAAGACAGCGGGAGAGGCATTCATATTATGAAATCTTATCTTAGTGATTTAAGATATAACTTCACTTCTGATGGAACTGAAACAATACTCGCCATAAAATTAAATAAGTAATAAACTCCTTTTTAATAAATTTTATAAGTGTCATTTTCGATTAATCTTCATATATTTTATCTGAAAATCTTTTTAACAAATAAACAGGAGACTTTATGGCTCGTAAAAAAATTGCATTGATTGGTGGTGGCCAAATTGGTGGTGTTCTAACTCAGTTAATAGCTATGAAACAACTTGGTGATGTTGTTTTATTCGATATTGTTGAAGACCTTCCCCAAGGGAAAGCATTAGATATTGCCGAAGCTTCCAGAGTTGATCTGTTCGATGTTAATGTTAAAGGTACAAACGACTACAAAGATATTGAAGGAGCAGATATTGTAATTATTACAGCAGGTTTACCCCGTAAACCCGGAATGAGCCGGGATGATCTGCTTGTTACAAATGCAAAAATAATGCAGTCAGTTGCAGAGAATGTAAAGAAATATGCACCAAACTCTATTATTATTGTTATTTCAAATCCACTTGATGCTATGGTTACACTATGCCAGAAAATTACCGGATTTCCAACAAGCAAAGTTATTGGACAGGCTGGGGTTTTAGACTCTTCAAGATTTGCAACATTTATTGCATGGGAGTTGGGCGTATCTGTAAAAGACGTAAATGCATTAGTACTTGGCGGCCATGGTGATACAATGGTTCCTCTTGTTAGATATGCTAATGTTAATGGAATTCCTGTTATGGAATTACTGGAAAGAAAGTATAACGACAAGACAAAAGCTAAAGAAGTTATGGATGCAATGGTTAACAGAACAAAAATGGCTGGTGGCGAAGTAGTAAAACTATTAAAAACTGGGTCTGCATTTTATTCTCCAGCATCCTCTGCAATTGCTATGACAGAGGCAATAATTGGCGATGAAAAAAGAGTTCTTCCTACATGCGCATACCTGAATGGAGAATTTGGAATTAATGGTTTTTATGTTGGAGTTCCAGCTGTTCTTGGTAAAGAAGGTGCAGAAAGGATTATTGAACTTACTCTTAATGAAGAAGAAAAAGCAATGTTAGAAAATTCTGTAAAAGCTGTTAAAGAACTTGTTGCAGATATGGACCGACTTGGATTTTAATTTTAAGGAAACCTCTGAAAAATTACAGATAATTTAAAAACTTTTTAATGAAAAGTGTTGTA
>CAZEBL010000329.1:0-2763 GCA_964510325.1 uncultured Melioribacter sp.
CTTGCTCTATAATAATTTTAATGAACGCATCGTAGAATTTACGAGCCTGGTTTGCAGTCAGGTCTTTTTGGCTTTGTCCAGCAAGATGCAAAGCTTCATCTTTAACATTTTTATCTCCAATATCAGAAATTAATTCAGCAAGCACATTCCCATTTTTATCTATCAATGCAGTTCGTTCATAAGGAAAATTTATATTAGGATTTTCTCTTGCCTGTTGACGGGAATAATTACCTCTTGGAAAATTTTGTGGACTCATATTTTTATTTCCTTAATTTATAAATTGCCCCGCAGATTGCAGGGTATAAGATTTTTTCAAATTCGATTTCTATATCATTCTTGGATAACTTTAATACATCATCAAAAAACTTTCCTACTTCTTCGTCTTTATAATCACCGTTCTTATCTTTGAGATTGCGGTTAATCATATACGTCAGCATTGGATGCCATATAAGTTTACTTGTGTCTTTCTTTTCCCTGTATGCTTTCAGAATTTCTACAAGCTGCATAAAGTTACGCAAGACTCCCATAGATATACCCTTATTTTTATCTTCTTCATTATCTTTAATCCATTTGCTTAGTAAATGTGTATAGCTCCTTAATTTTTCAAGCTGTGAGTTTTTTATCTTAGTGATGAAAATATAAGTTGACGCTTTATTTTTTTCTTCTTCAAAGTAATCTATTTGGCTTTCGTATTTTGCTGCGCCTTTTTTGATTTCTTCTTGATTCTCATCTGCAAAAACATTCACAAGTTTAACAGGAGTATGGTCTTTGAAATGCGTAATTGAATAGCTTATGTGTATTTCCTTATTACTGCAAGTAAACCCATTGAATTTTTTATTAAAAGCATCTGCCAGCTTCACTGCTTCACTTTGCGGTGTTATCAGGAGTATGTCATCTCCGCCGGCAAATATTGTGTAAGTGTTTGGAAATTCTTTTTCAAGAAATTTATTCAGGTAAAAGCTGAAGAAATATTTCAGGTGATTGCTCAGAGTAGTAGTTCTTGAAATTGCTGATAGTGTTTTATTATTTACTTCATCATCTGGGTTATCTTTATCTCTTTCTAAACCCAAAGCCATAATCAGACCCAGGTTATCTATATCAGCTTTAATCATTGTTAGATAAGTTGCTCCATCACCCTGTTTGGCTAACTTGCCAAAAGTCATAACTTTTCCTAATATATCATCCGGGTCTTCATCTTTATCTGATTTGTTCTCAGAGGTGTTCTTCTGTACATAACTTGCTACATCAATTATTCGGGAATTCTTCAGAAAATCCAGTTTGCCTGTAGTTTTCTTTTTTACTGTTTCAAGAATTTTTTCCAAGTCGGGGTTTAACAAAATTTTCTGTGTATCTTTTGTTCCTTCATATTCGTCAAGAGGAAATATATCCTTAACAGTTAATCCGTCATCATTAATTTCGACAACAACATTATCATCAGTAATTTTATCTCCAATATCGTATTCTGATTTAACCTGTTTGGTTACAGTTCCGATGTTATCTAATTTTTCATCTTGCCCTTCGATAATAGGTTTATCAGTAAGCTTGCATTTAATATTGTTTGAATCATCTCCATTAGGGTTTATATAATTGTGATTAAAGATATACTCATTATTATTAAATAGTTTATTTCTAAAAAGCTTCTTTTTGTTTTCAAGCAAAGCAATATTCGCTTTTTCAACAATTTCACCAAATGTAATTTTCTTGTGCATTAAATCTTCATAATTGAAATCGGTGTAAGCAGAGTTGAAGGAAAGCTCTGCGTTGAAATTATTCCAAAGGAAGTTTTCAATATCTTTATTCACTGCATTAAATTTTTGTTCAAAGTCTTCCGAATTCTGAGCAACAATATAAAACTTCCCCCCTGCGAGCATAATCAAATTACATTCGGTTAATCCCAGCTTATCCAGAAACTTCGTAGCAAAATTTCTTGATAGTACTTGAACAAAAATTGAACGTCCTCTGAGAATTTTCGCAACACCTTTTGTTGAATGTAAATCAAAAATGTAATTTTGTATGCCCGGTATGTCACCAATAATCAGGTTTAGCTTTTTTGAGTCGGATTTTGATTTATGCATCGCTAAAGCTAGTCCGGCCACGTCTTTGGAATGATTGTAAAGAGAAATGTCAGTTTCATCACTGCCTGTGAAGTCAGGTACACACCAGAGGTATTTTTCAAATAAAATTAATAATAAATTAAATATGGTTGAAAAATCTTCTTCAGATTCATAAAAAGATAAAATTTGTTGTAGGTCGGTTCTGAATTTTTCCAGGTCTCTTAATTGATATTTTTTAGTATCATCATATTCTGTGAGTTTCGGAATTAATGCTTCATAGTTATCTCTGGTTAACAGGAGTTGTTGAAAATATAGGTTTGTGTTTTTTTTGGATTTAAGATTAATTTTTGATAAGACTGAACAAAGAAACTTATGTTTCCAGACATTTCCATCTCCTTCTTCTTTCTGAAGTTCAGGGCGTTCACTTGCTGCCAGGTGGTCTGCTGTTTGAACTATTTTTTCTAAGTTAGATTCTGGTTCGTGGTGTTTTTCTATAATACTAAGAAATTTATTATATCTGTCTTCATCACCAAGTATTTTTATTAAATCAGTTTTGAAATCGAAGCTTTTATCAACAAATATATCTAATTCATTAGCGAAAAACTTCTTTGCCAGAAATGTATGATGCTCTCTTATGTTTTCACACCTCTGCACAAACTTCCCTATATCATGAAAGAGTGCACCAAGTATTAATATTTTTTCTTCATTG
>CAZEBL010000330.1:0-2762 GCA_964510325.1 uncultured Melioribacter sp.
CTTCTAAATATAAATGCGACTTTTTCTTAAATAAAGATGGGATGCACATTAACGGAAAAAGTATAATTGGTGTAATGACTTTAGCGGCTGAGAAAGGGTCCGAAATTGTTCTAACATTCGATGGAATTGATGAAAATGAAGCAGCGGAAGAAATAATAAATTATTTCAACAGAGGATTCGACGAGATGTAATATGGAAACAAAATCAGATAACATAATAAACGGAATTGCTGCCGCCCCGGGAATTGCAATAGCAAAGGCATTCATTTATGAAAAAGAGCGGGAATCTATTCAGGATGAGTCTATTATAAATGTTGATGAAGCATTGCAAAACCTTGAAGCAGCACTTGCTCAATCTAAAAAAGAACTTAGAAAAATATTCTCGCTTGCTGTTGATAAACTCGGTGAAAAACGTGCTGCAATTTTCGATGCTCAAATTATGATTCTGGATGATCCGATTCTTCTTTCAACAATTCAGAACAGAATCCGTAAAGAATTGAAAGTACCGGAATTTGTCGTTGAAGACGAAATATCTAAGTACACGCGAATAATGAATGCTTCGAATGAACCTTATATGAAAGAGCGCTCGCATGATATAGAGGATATTAAAAATAGAATTCTCAGGAATCTGAAAAAGAAGAAACTTAAAAGCCATATTACAAATGATGTTATTGTTATTACATCTAATCTGTCACCTTCAGATACAGTTCTGTTTGCCAGATCTAATGTTAAAGGGTATGCAACAGATTTCGGCGGACTTACATCGCACGCTGCAATTCTTGCAAGATCATTAAACATTCCCGCAGTAGTTGGTCTTCATGATGCAACTAATAAAATTAAAGATGGTGACCTTGTAATAGTTGATGGATTTTTCGGGCGGTTAATAATTAACCCTGATGAAAAACAACTTGTATCATATCAAAAGAAATTAGAAAAACTTTCCGAACATGACGAAGAGTTGAATCAGATTAAAGATCTTCCTGCACAAACACTTGATGGAAGAGAGGTAAAGCTCCTTGCAAATCTCGATGTTTCCAGCGAGATGGATTTTATACTTCATAACCGGGCTCAGGGAATTGGACTTGTTAGAACTGAACAATTATTCCAGGAACATGAAGAATTCCCCGATGAAGAAAAACAATACCAGATTTATAAAAATATTGCCGAGCAGATTTATCCGGACACAGTTATTATCAGAACATTTGATATCGGCGGTGATAAAGTATTACCTGTTGATTTACATGAGCCGAACCCGATGCTTGGGTGGAGAGGAATTAGACTTCTACTCGATAGCCCTGATTTATTTAAGGTGCAGATTAAAGCAATACTAAGAGCCAGCTCTCATAAGAATATTAAAATAATGTTACCGATGATTGCTTCCATATACGAGATTACAGAGTCTAAAAGAATTATTGAAGAATGCAAAAATGAATTAAGTGCAAATGGAATAAATTACGATAAAAACATTGGCGTTGGTATAATGATTGAAATTCCATCTGCGGCCGTTATGGCTAAAGAGTTTGCCGGAGAAGTTGAGTTTGTTAGTATCGGTACTAATGATTTAATTCAGTATTTACTTGCAGTTGATAGAGGAAACGATATTGTTTCCAAACAATACCAGGAATTTCACCCGGCAATAGTTAGAACACTAAAACATATTATAAAAGCAAGTAAAGAATCGGGCGCTTATGTTAGTATGTGTGGCGAAATGGCTGCTGATCCGTTTGCTGTTCCTTTACTTGTTGGTCTTGGACTTGATTCACTCAGCGTTTCTGCTTCGGCTATTCCACTTATAAAGAAAATAATAAGAAGTCTTAATTATAAAGAACTGCAATCATTAGCCGATGAATGTTTAACAATGAAATCGGAGAAGGAAATTAGTCACCATCTACATAATTTCTTCAATACTAAAATTCAGGATATTATTAAAAAATTAATAAGAGGATAAAATGGAACTCTCAGAAATGATTAAAAAATACGATGTCGAGAATCAATTTAAGGTATTAATTGAATCTTACCAGCAAGTTGAATACGCCTGGAATCTTAAGATAGATGTTTCATCAATTGATACAACTAAAATCAAAAATATAGTTCTAACCGGATTGGGTGGTTCTGCAATTGGCGGAGATTTACTTCAAAACTTTTTACGGAATGAACTAAAATATCCTTATTTAGTTAATCGTAATTATGAATTACCCCCTTATGCAAACGAAAATACTCTTGTAATAGCATCTTCATATTCAGGTAATACTGAAGAAACTCTTTCTGCTGCAGATGAAGCAATTAAACTTAAATGCCAGGTAGCTTGCATTACAACAGGAGGAAAATTAGAAGAGTTTGCATTGAAACATAAATTACCTCTCGGCAAAATGTTAAAAGGTTATCAGCCACGATTTGCCCTTTGGGTCAATTTTTTTACATTGCTTAAAATGGTTCAATCCTTGAAATTGGTTCCCGAACAAAATGAAATTGTCAATTCAATAATTAATCTGCTTAAGAGAAAAGGAGAGGTTTACTCACAATCTTCAAATGAAGCATTGTCACTTGCAGAAAAACTTGTCGGGTATATTCCATTGATTTATGCTGTATCTGAGTACACATCGGCAGTTGGCGCTCGTTTCAAAGGGCAGTTTAATGAGAATGCAAAATTACATTCTTTCTATGGTTATTTACCTGAATTAGATCATAATGAAATTTTAGGATGGGATACTTTTCAACCAAAACAAATAAACCTGAAACTCATTAATATTCTGGATGAAGATT
>CAZEBL010000331.1:0-2749 GCA_964510325.1 uncultured Melioribacter sp.
TACTACAAAAGTTAATAAGAGATACAAGGAATTTACTATTGGAAACGTAATAAAGAATTTAGAATTTATCGAGAGTCTGGCTTTTGTAAAAAAAGGTAGATTACCGAAAATTGGTACACTGATTGAAAACTCAATGCTGGCTAAATTACAGAAATTTAAGGTTACACTCAAAGAATTAATAAGAAATGAGGGTAGTCCTGTATTTTATAGAGTTGCCGGTGGACGATATTACAATATAATTACTAATGTAAGTACCGGGTCAACACAGGAAAGATGTTTCTATGTAGATGCCAAGTACCAAAATTTGATTACCGCGATTTTGAGTAGTAATTTGTATTTTTGGTTTTATCACATATATTCTGACAATCTACACATAAAATCATATGACTTGGAAATTTTCCCAATACCTATTGATCGATTTTCTGAGACTGATATTAAGTATATTGAGGAGTTATGTAAATTATATATTGCTGATTTGTGGAAAAATTCCAAAGTAAAACAAGCAAATTACGCTACTATCTCAGAATATCGAGAATTCTATGCAAGGCTTTCTAAACCGCTTATTGACAAAATTGATTTAGCGATTCAAAAACCATATGGTTTGACTGATGATGAAATCAGCTTCGTTATTAATTATGACTTAAAATTTAGAACGGATGATAAAGGATAACAAATTCTTGTATCAAAAAAGCAAGGTCAAGACACGAGCGAATTAGGGCGGGAGATTGACCGTTTAGTTTATCAATCGTATGATTTGACGGAAGAAGAGATTGCAATAGTGGAGAAAAATTAGATGCAAATTACCATTAATATTCCAGATAATGTATCCTCAGAAAAAGTTGAACAACTCATTCAAGAGATTGAACAGCGTTTCTTAAAAGAAGCCGTTTTAACCACGCTTAAAAAGCAACGTCCGATTGGGCTTGCTAAAAGTCAATTTAAAGTACCTCCCGCTTTTTTTGAACCGTTGCCCGATGACCTTATCAACGCTTTTGAAGGTTATGAAAAGTGAACATTTTACTGGATACTTGCACTTTTCTATGGATAACGACAGATGCAGTAGAATTGACTGAAAATGCAAAGCAAATTTTTATTAATCCTGAAAATGAAATATTTTTGAGTTGCGTTTCTGTATGGGAAATTATGGTCAAAAACAATATAGGTAAATTACCTCTACCACAAGTCGCAGAGAAGTTTATCCTTGAACAAAGGATACAACATGAAATCAAAACATTAGCGTTGACTGAAAAAGCAGTTTTCTATTTGCGCCAACTACCGCAATATCATCGGGATCCATTTGACCGCATGTTAATTTGTCAGGCTATTGCACATCATTTACTTATCCTAACTAATGATAATCTCATCAAACAATATCCAGTTAAAACGATTTGGTAAGACACCGACGAATTAGAACGGGAGATTGACCGTTTAGTTTATCAATCGTATGATTTGACGGAAGAAGAGATTGCGATAATTGAAGGAAAATAGCTAACTGGAGTGCAGGCTTTTCCTGCGAGCAATACACTCACGTTTAAGATAGTATAAAATTAGGAGATAATTGAAAGATGCAAACCCAAGTCTATCTCGATGATAGGTTATTATCACAAGCACAAGCGTTAAGTGGTGTACAAGATTACGATAGGTTACTACAATATGCACTTTCCGCTTTGATTCAACAAGAAAGCGCAAAACAACTTACAAAATTAGCCGGTAGTCAACCCTGTTTGAACGATGTTCCTAGACAACGTGAAATATCGCCATGATATTGGTTGACACTTCTCTTTGGATTGAACACTTTCGTCACATCAATAGTCCAATTATTCATTTGCTTGAAAGTAATACGCTTTGTATTCATGCTTGGATTATTGGTGAGTTAGCCTGTGGTAATCTTAAAAATAGAGAAAAAATACTAATTTTATTAAATGGATTACCACGTCTACCGATTGCTGAGGAGGAAGAGGTATTGAACTTTATTGAATACCATCAATTGATGGGACGTGGCATTGGGTATATTGATGCCCATTTATTGACAGCATCTGCCTTAAACACTGTCCAACTATGGACACTCGACAAACGATTGAATCTCGTAGCTGAAAAACTTCATTTAAATTATCCACGATGAAAAGATTAATTGTATGATTTGACAGGAGAAAAGATTGCGCTGGTGGAGGACAAAAATTGAGTTACACCGTACAGTTTACTGACACAGCCCTCAGCAATTTGAGCAAATACCCTAAAAAAGACCAACAACTGATCTTACAACAGATTGGACTGTTAGCCATAGAGCCAACGACAAAAGGTAATATAAAAAGTTAGTCAATTTTGGAATTGCTTATCGAATGCGTGTCGGTCATTATAGAATTCTGTTTGAACGTCAAGATGACATTAAAATTATTGACATAATTGATATTTTAAGACGTGACAAGGCTTATCGGAGAAAATAACCATGTTAGAGAATGTTCAAATCATTAAAGATAAAGACGAAGCGAAATTTGCTGTCATTGATTTCCAAGAATTTCTTTTTATTAAGGAAATACTCAATGATTATGATAGATTACAAGATTATTTGGATTATCTCCATATCCAAAAAATTAAGCAACAAGAAACGTCTCGCTACTCGTTAGAAGAAGTGAAAATGAAATTATTAAAATCAACAGATTGAATTTTCAGATAGGGTTCATCGAGAACGATAGCACACAGCCAAAACTTGTAACCGCTTACCCATTGGAAACCTAAAAATGATTAAAGA
>CAZEBL010000332.1:0-2738 GCA_964510325.1 uncultured Melioribacter sp.
GCCGGTATTCCACCAATTATAGGTCCGAAGTATGGAATTAAGTGACCAACCCCGGCAATAAAACCGATTGAAGCAGCGTTTTGAATACCCAGTAATGCTAATCCAATTCCGCTCATCAATCCCACAAGAAATGCATCAAGTATCCATCCGCGTACAAATCTGCTCAGTTCTTTAGTTATCTTTTTTATAACCGAATAAGACACCTCAAAATATTTATTGGGCATAATGTTTACAATTCCCTTAATCAAAACACGATTATCCTTCAAGATAAAAAATGTCATAAATGGAACGATCACCAGAATTGCTACAACAGATACAATACTCGAAAGTATATTACTAATATTGTTTACCCACCCGAAAATAATATTTTGTATAAATGTTACTATCTTATCAGCAAGATGGACTGAAGTTAAAAACGGGAAAATTGATTTTAAGTTCTGTTCTATATGACTTATTAACGATTTAATGTTATCAGGAGTTAAAGCTAATCCTAATTCATTGAATTGATGTACTACCTTGGGAAGTAAGAAGGATAATAAACTAAATATTAAGACACCTGTAAAAATAAAAACACTTAAGACTGATAAAAATCTTTGCAAACCTCTTTTTTCTAGAAAATCCACAATTGGATTAAATATCATTGCAATCAACAGGGAAATTATAAGCATTGCTATTATTTCACCAAACAGATAGGCGAGATAAATTATTACAGCAAGTAGAGTGATTGCAACTAATACTTTTTTTATGAAACCGAACTGTTTTTCAGATAGTAGCATCATTTCACCAATTGACACATCTAATATTTCTAATAATTAACTAATAATCAATCATTTTTACGTACTGTACTTAATGTGATTAATCTATTATCCGATTTATCTATATTTGTAAGGTTACTTTATAACAATTAGGTGGGAAATATGTCTGATATTCAATTACTTAAACAGATTAGAAACAAAGCAGCTCAAAGGAAAAAAACAATAGTTTTACCTGAATCGCATGATGAAAGGGTATTACGCGCAGCAGAAATTTTAACAAAGGAAAAAGTTGCTTCAATAATTACTCTTGGTAATGAACAGAAAATAAGAGAAGATGCTCAAAAACTTGGAGTTGATCTTCAAGGAATTAGAATAATTGATCCTGAGAAATCTGATAAGCTGAGTGATTTTTCAAATATCTTTTATAATAAGCGCAAACACAAAGGTGTAACAATTGAACAAGCCCGTGATACAATTAAAAGAGATTTGTTCTTTGCAGGAATGATGGTTAGCGAAGGAATGGTTGACGGAAGTGTTGCGGGTTCATTTGCAACAACCGCAGATGTTACCCGGGCAGCAATTTTTTGTGTTGGACTTAAGGAAGGGATTTCAATTTTGTCTAGTTTCTTCCTTATGGCTTATCCTGATAAAGTTTATAGCTTTGCAGATTGTGCAGTAAATGCAAATCCAGATGCAAGCCAACTTGCCGATATTGCTATATCAACAGCAGATAATCATAAAAAACTTACCGGTGAAGAACCATTTATTGCTATGCTTTCATTTTCTACAAAGGGAAGTGCCGAGCATGAATTAGTTGACAAGGTTCGTAATGCTACTAAACTTGTTCGCGATAAGAGACCCGATCTTAAAGTTGATGGCGAACTTCAATTTGATGCTGCTATAGTTGAAAATGTTGGAAAGAAAAAAGCACCGGGAAGTGATGTTGCCGGTCGTGCAAATGTTCTTGTTTTTCCTGATTTAAATTCCGGGAATATCGGTTATAAGATTGCACAAAGATTAGGCAAAGCCGAAGCAGTTGGACCCGTTAACCAGGGTGTGAAGAAACCATTTTTTGATTTAAGTAGAGGATGCAGCGTTGAAGATATTGTGAATACTGCTGCAATTGCTTGTCTTATGGCTGATTAATTTTGAACTTATTACTTCAAATATTGGTTTTGAATTAAAAAAGGAGAGAGTTATGCGTCATTCAATAATATTCTTTTTAGTAATATTAATTTCTTTTACAGCATATAATAATTCTTTTTCTTCCAAATCAATTAACACAGGAAATTCAATGAAAGGGAATATATACGATTTTGTTGTTAAGGATATTGATGGAAAGAATGTAAAGTTATCTGATTACAAAGGTAAAGTATTACTGATTGTAAATGTTGCAAGTAAATGTGGTTATACTCCTCAGTATGAAGGATTGCAAAAAATTTATAATCAATACAAAGAGAAAGGATTCGAAATACTCGCATTCCCGTGTAATGATTTCAGAGGACAGGAACCCGGTAGCAATGAGGAAATAAAAGAGTTTTGTGAAGCTAACTATGGAGTTTCGTTTAAATTGTTTGATAAGATTAAAGTACTTGGTGATGATAAATTACCTTTATATGATATGCTTATTAATTCCGACTCGGTTGAAAAAGGCGATATAAAATGGAATTTTGAAAAGTTCTTAATTTCTAAAGATGGTAAAGTTGAAGGAAGATTTAGAAGCAAGGTTAAACCAGAAAGCGAAGAGTTAACCTCGTTACTTGAGAAATTGTTATCCCAATAAGAAATATATATTAGGTACCATAAGTTTTCAAGAAAGTGTAAAGAATCTTATTTAAATGGTTAATAAGAAGGATTAAATAAATGCAGAGAAGTGTTTCGAAACAACATTTATTGTAGCAGAAAAATCACTGAACTATTAACCATTGGAGAGTCTGTAAAATATTTTGTGTAAACGGATTTTAGTTTCATAAAACATTTTGA